>JAQTVG010000027.1 GCA_028706895.1 Candidatus Omnitrophota bacterium | reverse complement strand
TCCTGTTCAAGCGGGACGGCTTAAGCTCCTTAATGAAATCATCAACATTAAAAGAGAGGTTCGTTAAAATATCAATATATAAATCCTCTTTAATATTTTTGATTATACTGATGAAGTCAGGATGCAGCCCCGGCTCTCCACCTTGAATAGTAACAGGCAGGTTTTCATGGCAAACAAGACGGTTCATCCCTTCTATCCAACTCCGGCCCGGCATAAGCGGGATCTTGAATTTATTACCTGCGCCAAATGAATTTATACAATAGCCGCACTTTAAATTGCAATCCAGGGTCAGGAAACAAGCTATATAATTATAACTTTCAGGAAGATGTATCTGGCTTAAAATCACTTTTAATCCTTTCTAAAACCATTTCAGGAGAAATATATTCCATACACTGTTTTTTCTTATCGCAACCTGACTTAAGGCAAGGCATGCATTTATAGGGGGCTTCCGGCAACAAAAATGAACCCCGGTTATAAAAATATATCTCGTGGTGAGAAGTAGGGCCAAATAAAGCAATAACCCTCTTCTTTAAAGCCAGGCCCAGATGCAGCCCCAGGCTATCTGCTGTTATTATCAACCTGCAGGAATTCATCCAATCAATATATTCAGATATACTATCCAGGCCCTTTTGCCAGGAAATAGAATATTTGTCCCCCACAAGGCGCTCTAACCTCTCCCAATAATTTTTTGGCCATGCCTTATTCTTCCATTTAGGACCGGTAGTCCAATTAAATCCTATGTCATATTTAATTTCTGGCGCAGGTTCATAACCGAGAACATATTCTTCTTCCTCCCATTTCTTCCCCAAAACTTCTGCCAGGACCACCTGCCAGCAATGTTTATTCTGCTTCTTTTTATTTAAATCCTGAGTTAGTTCTATTAATCTTTTGCTGCCCCCGGCGCCAAAACCAAAACATTCGCCGGCAACAAGAGAATCCGATAACTTGCAAATCTCAGGGACTTTTTCCAGGTTAATTATAATATCAAACTTTTCCTTCCTGAGTTGGAAAACTGTATCCGAATTATAAACCAGGATTTTATCTATAAATTTATTCTTCTCCAGTAATGGCAGGGCCTTCTCGTCTACCAGCCAGGTAATATTGCAATCTTTAAAAAAATGCAGAATAACCGTTGTCCTTAAGACATCGCCTAAGCTGGTAGTCAGGCTCAGTGTACTATCCAGGGTCTCCGAGTAGCCCAGTTTGATGATTAATACTTTTTTATCCTGTTTGATTTTCATGCCTAAACCACTCCTGCCTTAAGCTTCTGGCGAGAATGCGTAATGATTCTAGAGCTGTAGTCCTGGTAACATATATTTTTTTCCTGAGCACATACATCTTAAGCGAATAATAAACTAAAGTAAAAAAACGGCTGTGCCTCCAGAAAATCAGATGACGCACAATAAGATTGCGTAACCGCGGCAAGACTACGGCCACAGCGCCCAACACCGACAGGTTCATCTGGGCGTTCTTCTGTTTTTGGTTGAAACAGTTTAAAGGAGAGCTATGCATATAAGAGGTATGCATCTTTTTGTAGTCCGGATTATATAAACCCGTATTAATGGATTGTTGGCCAAGTTCAGTCCTGGGATAAGGATGAAAAATCAGGAATTCTACCCATGTTACCCTGGCCTTAATCGCTAAATCAATTGATTCTATATCATTGTCAATGGATGTGCCCGGCAGGCCTATTATACAATTAGTAAAAGTATGGATGCCGTATTTTTCGCATAGGCGGTGCGCAGATATAATGTCTTCGTCTGACATCCCTCTCTTAAGCATCCTGTTTCTTATATCGGTATTGCCGGATTCAATAGACATGCTGATTGTGCGGCATCCGGCATGCTTCAATAATTTAACCATATCTTCGGTAAGAAGGTCGGCACGGGTCAGAATAAAAAATGGCAAATCTATGTATTTTTTATATTTTCGGGAAAATTCCTCAAGCCAATCATCGGCGCGATAAGTAAAAATATCATCATAAAACTTAACATTGCTCAAAGGCCACCTTTCTTTTACTTTTCTGATGTCATCAATGGCATAATCCACGCTGTGGCGGCGTACCGATGTGCCATGCCCTTTGTAAATCTGCCTCCAGGCAGCATTAAAACAATAGGTGCAATCATAAGCGCAGCCCCGCGAAACAATAAAGTTTTTAAGAGGGTATTTACCCATAGGGGTATTATCATACAACAAGCCATAATCAGGAAAAGGCAGTGAATCCAGGTCTTCCACCAAATTACGGATAGCAAATTTTCCTTTGTTGTTTCTGGTAACAATATTCGGTAAGCCATCCGGGGATTTTCCTTCACCTATCACACCGAGTAATTCCATGAATGCCCCTTCTCCTTCTCCGATACAAACTGCATCAAGGTTGCCCTCTTTAATCACATCCGGGGAAAAAGTCGGGTGAGGCCCGCCCATAATCGTAAAAATAGCGGGGAACCTTTCTTTAATCATGCTATTTAACTTGAGGTAATGCTTGGCTTCTCCTGTACATGCGCTATAAGCAACAATATCCGGTTTTAATGCGGCAATACGCTCTAACGGATTTTCTGAATTCATCTCGCATAAATAAGTATTGTGCCCTTCTTTAACAGCAACCGCAGAGATATTGCACAGCCCAATCGGGGCCAGGAAATTTTCATTCTTAAATATAAATAATATTTTCATTTCTTTATCATTCTAATTAAAGTATCGGAAACGCTCTTAACATCCAGGCCCATTAAAGCTTGCAGGTATTCCCGCTTTCCGTCATACTGCCTGCAGAACTTGTCAGGTATGCCAAAATTCTTCACAAGACACCTCTTGCCGTTCTTTACCAGAAGCTCATTAATAAGAGTCCCTATTCCGCCTCTGAGGAAATGTTCTTCCATGGTTACTATGAAATCAAATTTATTAATGGCATTAAGAATTAGTTCTTCGTTAAGAGGCTCTATGCGGTATAAATCTACCACTGTGGCCTTTACAGAATGCTTGGCCAATTCATCAGAAACCTTAAGGGCATTATATACCATTCTGCCGGTAGCTATAATGCAAAGGTCAGCCCCTCTTTTTAAAACTGCCGCGCCTTTGGTAAAGTTTTCCTTAATGCCCCGATAAATAAGAGGCGTACCGGTCCTGTCAAGCCTGATATATTTAGGCCCGGGAAGTTTATACGACAACCTCGCTATTGCCTCAACCATAATGCTGTCCGACGGGCTGAATATACTCATCCCCGGCAGAGCCCGCATCAAAGTAATATCTTCAGTGCCATGGTGAGTGGGGCCGAGAGTTGAATAATCATAACCTGCGCCAACTCCTACCACTGTAACCGTAAGCCCCATGCAGCATAAATCCACCCTGATCTGTTCATAGCAGCGCATAGTAGCAAAAGGGATAAGCGCATATACGTAAGCCAGCTTCCCTGCCAGTGCTAAACCAGCTGCCACTCCAACCATATTCTGCTCTGCAATCCCGACATTCAGGTATTGGTGAGGCAGGCTCTCTCTGAATTTGTCATGGCAAATTGCCCCTGTGTCAGAAGTAACCAGCATAACCCTTTTATCCTTTTTTGCTATATTATATAAAACTTCTGAAAAGGCATCCCTCATCCCTAAAACCCAGCGTTTCATCTTTGTCCTTCCTGATTGTATTTAAACAATAATTCTTTTTTGGCTGATTTTATTTCCTTGCCGACGGGAATCCTATAATGCCAAATCGGGTTATTCTCCATAAAAGAAACCCCTCTTCCTTTTACTGTTTTTGCTATTATGGCCAAAGGTTTACCGGATTTACGCGAGCGCACATCCTTTAACGCCGGTATTATTTCTTTAAATGCGTGGCCATCAACAATTTTAACATCCCAGCCAAACGCCCTCCATTTATCCGCCAAAGGATCCAGATTAATATACTTGTCAATAAAATCTATTGCTGAAAGGCCATTATTATCAATAATCGCCGTCAAATTTCCCAGTTTATGGTGCGAAGCTAGCATTGCAGCTTCCCATATAGAACCCTCCTGGCACTCCCCGTCTCCTAATAAAGCGAGTGTCGCGTAGTCTTTGTTATCAATTTTGGCTGCTAAAGCCAACCCCGCCGCTATTGACAAACCATTGCCAAGAGAACCTGTAAAAGCCTCTACTCCGGGAACAGTATTTTCAGCATGCCCCCCCAGCCTGCTGCCTGCGCGGGTAAACGAATTCAATTCGGAAACCGGAAAGAATTTTAAATCCGCCAATACCGCATAAAGGGCTATGGCTGCCTGGCCCTTGCTTAAGATAAACCTGTCGCGGCTTTTCCACTTAGGATTTTTCGGATTAAAACGAAGTATTCCGCCGTGATAAAGAGCCACTAAAATATCTGTGCACGAGAACGCCGGAGCCAAATGAGCTGCTCCTGCTTTAATACCCATATCAAGCACCTTATTACGAACCCAATTCGCTTTTTTCTTTAATGCGTAGATATTTATTTCTTTTCGCATTCTTCTTTTCATAGATTCCTCTTGTAAATGCCTATCCGGCCAAATTCCTTCTCTAAATGATAATTTTCTAAAATGAACACCGCAACCTCCGGAAGTAATTCGTTTTTCTTACGCGCATTCTTCGCCACATGGGAAAGCTGGCGGGAGTAGACAACATATCTGGGCGGGTTCTTCTGCAATTCAGACAATAATTCTTTTTTCCATTTATCCGCCGTATGCGCATACGCGGCAATATAGAACCTGGTAGCTGCAGGCCTGTCCGCCAGAAAATTATACAGGCCGTGCTCCGGAAAAGTAAAAACAGGTTCGCCTTTTGAGGTATTATTGGCCAGGTATTCCGTGACTGCCTCCATCTGCCGGACTTCGTCTTCGTTAGCCAGGATAGGCCCGAACCCCTTGATATTCGCCGTAACCAGCTTAATATCATCTTTCTTCCTCAAAGAGCTATAGACCGGGATTATATTATTTTTATTCTTCTGATACTCTAACCAGCCAGGCCATGAGCCATAAACCCTCTTATATGAATAAATAATATACAGCGAAGAAATTAAAATCACAAAAACCGCAATTATCCCGCCAAAAGCAATCTTCTTGAATTTCTCCTTTTTCATAAAATCAAGCCTGTTAGACACAAGAAAAATAACGCCCTTCTCTATAAAATAAACAAGCAATAATAATAAGGGCAAGAATCCTGTGTCAAATTGCGGCCCCTGGACCACGCGGCAGGCGCTTATATATGCAAATATACCATAAACTACTATTACGGGAATAGCAACGGAATCAATTATTGATTTTCTGTTTTTAATTGCGTAAATGGCGTAGATTGCCGCCAGAAAATAAAAGATCCTGGGCATATAGATTCTAAATTCATCGCTAGAAAAAAACAACCAAATGCTATTATTGTAGTATTCAAAAGACCCTAAAAAAGACGGTAAGGGAGTATGCCAGGCGGGCATATGATAGCGCATAACCAGGTATGTCCCTTCAAGGTAAGGCAAAAATGCTTTATTAAACGCCATATACAGCATAAACGGGATTAAAATAACCGCTAAACCTGAACAAAAAATAATTCCCCGCTGAATTATGTTTATGGCATTTCCCCTGGAACCTTTATTAGTTTCATACAGGCCCATAAGTACGCAAAGGCATAACCCGCATATAATTAAAAAAACCCCCGAATCAATACCGTACAATAATGCAAAAGCTGCAGCCACACCTGCCAGAAATAGATATGCCGGGTTCTTCTTTTTTATGTATATTACTTGCAAGAATAGCCCAAGGAGGCCGGAACCCATGCGGCTGTAACCGGCCCAGCGCGTTGCCCAGAACGGGTTGTATGTCTCAACTAAAGCAATAACCGGTAAAATACAGGCAGAAATCCTAAAACGGTATAAGCTGCGCCCAAAGAAATATAAGATTATATAAACGGCTATTGTTGCAATAAGGAAATACAGCTTTAAGGTGTATATTGTCTTGCCGAAAAGAAAAAGGGCAATGCTTAATATCCAGATAAAGAATGGCCCTACAGGAGGAATAAAATCCCGGTACGGGATATTGCCATGGAAAACGGCATTAACGCAGGAGAGGTACTGGCCGCTCTCCATAGTGTCAATAACTCCACAGGAAAAATTAACACTAAACGCCAACAAAAATATTATAACAGGAAAAACTGCAAAATCAAAAATCCTGGACATAAGATTGAACCGGTTATGCAATAAGGAATACGCTATTTTCATATTTACTCTTTAACGCCATATTAACTATGGGCCAATGATTTTCCGGCAAGCCTTCTTAATTTCTCCGATAAAAATTTTGAAATATAATACTTGTGGTAACGCAAAAAAGACAAAAATACCGGGAGTTGGGGAATTATATATTTCTTCCGAAAAACCATATTTGTTAATGCCAGCGAAAGTGATACGACCATATAATAAGGGTTTTTTGAAGAAAAGAAGCGATATAATTTAGTTTTTAATAAAAACTTAAAGATAGAGCGCGGGATAAAATTCGCTATTATTATAAGATACGCTAATTTTGCCTTGTCTTTATCAAAGCTCGAGCCGCCTGCTTGAAATGGCCCATAGATTACACCTTCATTAATTTCATTTAAAAACTCCTTATTTTCGATATATTTGGTTATCTCGGTCTTCGGAAGATACCTTAACCAGTAAATATTAATCAGGTTTACCTTATTTTTATTAAAGAATTCAGCAGTATTTAATAAATCCTCTACTGTTTCAGTAGGAAGCCCTACTATAAGGTCAGCAAAAAGCAAAATCCTTGAGCGGGAAATCAAAGTTATTGCCTTTATGATATCATCGTTTGAATCATATCTTAGTAATACGTTTTTACGTATATTCTCACTTATGCTCTGGAAGCCAAAATTCATTACCCTGCATCCGGCATCCTCTAATAATGCGATGGTTTCTTTATCTATCCTGTCAGGGTAAGAAAAACATGTGAACGGTAAACAAATCTCTTTCTTATACCTTTCTAAAAGTTCCCGCAGCCATTCTTTATTATAAGTTAATATATCGTCCCAGAAAACAATTGTTTTAACGCCGTATTTCTGTTTTGCTATAGCCAACTCTCTTATAATGTTAGGTGCGCTCCTGTAACGCAGATATTTTGATCCTTTATACAATTTTTTCAGGTAACTATTCTGGCAGTAGCTGCAGGTTTTAGGGCAGCCCCTGGAACCCATGACAGCATAGGTATTATTAAAACCGTGAAAGGTGTTAAAGAATTCTTTGCGGTCTATGTAATACAAATCCTTATCGGGGAAAGGTAAAGAATCTAAATCAGAGATTAACGGCCGTAAAGGGTTGCTTATGGGCCTGTCATTAACTCTACACCATAGGTTTCTTATATTAGTAACGTCTTTCCCATCTTCTAAACTATTGACGAGTTCGACCAAAGATTCTTCGCCTTCGCCTACAATTACAAAATCTATGCATTTATGTTTTATAACATTTTCCGGAACGGCCGTAGGGTGCGGCCCCCCGAAAACTATAGGAACGTTTAGAATCTTTTTTACTGCTTCAGCTAGCTGAAGAGCCCAACCGAACTGGTCGGATGCGCAGGAAAAACAAACTAAACCGGGTCTGGCTCTAACGGTTTCTTCAAGCAAGTTCTCTCTAAAATTAAGTGCCTTGCTTAAAGCTTTATTCGGCAGTGTATAGTTTATAAATAATTGCGGGTCAAATATCAGGCTGGTTTGGTGGCCATATTTTTTCAGGCAGGCTGAGAGGTACTCAATCCCCAGGTTCTCAAATCTCTGATAAAAAAAGATTACTTTCATATTTTTATGCTCGGGGGTATTTTCTTATATACGTATATAGGGCTTTTGTCCGGCGCTTCGGCTTGCAGGATAAGCTTATATTGCCGGGATAACGCAGGGGCTATATTTTCTATTTCTTTTACACTAACTATAAAATCAAGCATGGGTATATTACGCCAGTCTTCCTGCCAATAGCTGAGGCTTACCACATTATAAGATAACCCATTTGCCCGGACAAAATAATTAAGCGCGTCCGAGTTTGCCGCTACGAAATTATCATGCCAGGTGCCTAAATTAAAAGGGTCAAACCAATCCGTCTTTACATCCAGATATGCATCGGTACAGCCAATGATCATATTTTTATTGTTAGCAGCGCCTTCTTTTTGTATCGCGGACATAACCTTGTTAATTTGCCAATCTCCCCTTCCCGGATAATGTAAGTATGCTTCACTTAATGGATACAGGTATGAGGACGCAATCCGCCCTTTTGCCGATTTACCGTTAAAAAAACTAAGCCTGATACGCGTAGAAGATGGGTTTGTGAAAGAGACCAGCAAATACTGCAGCAATCCACCCAAAATAATAATAAAGACTAAACAGCGCTTTAACCATCGTTTTTGTAATAGCAGTATTCCTCCGGCAGTAATTAAAGCAAACGCGGGCAAATATTCCGAAGTCATCCTGAATTCTTTGGATTTAACCAGGGTCAAAATAATAAAGCTTACGATAATCCACGATAAAAGTATGGGATTTAATTTCTTTCTTTTTAAAAGTTCTAAAAATCCTATCAAAAAAAATAGAAAGAAAAAAGGAGTAATTTGCCCGTTAACCAGGCCCCGGAAGTAGAAAGTTAGGGATGCCGGAGAAAATAACTTTGGCGAGAATTCCGGGGGAAAATTTGAAGAAAAGCCATAATATGAATAAGTCTTTAACAAAAAGAACAGCTTTGGCAAATACCAGAACCCGGCAACTAAAATTGCTATCCCTATTGACAGGGCCAAGTTAAAAATTAATCTTTTTCTTGCAGAAATTAATTCTTTATCAGAAAAAACAATTATAATTGCGGCGATAAAAGGGCCGATAACAAAGAAAATAAACTGTAACCTAGCA
>JAQTVG010000026.1 GCA_028706895.1 Candidatus Omnitrophota bacterium | reverse complement strand
ATTGAATTTATTTTTTCACGGCGAGATTTCAGCGATGTCTCCTAAACAGGAATTATTTAAAGGCAAGATTACGCTTATCCGGCCCCTGGCGTATGTAGAAGAAGACATGATTGTGCGTTTTGCTAAAACTGCGGGTTTCCCTCACCATAAATGCGCCTGCCCTAATTCGCTTACCTCCAGCCGTACAAAGATTGCCGGGATTATCAAGGACCTTGAAAAGGCCTGCCCGGATGTAAAGACTAATATATTCCGGAGCGTAAAGAGGATAAAGGCGGATTATTTACTTTAAGAAAATAAGAGATAGTGTTATACTATAAATCAAAAGAGGTCTAAAAAATGATCTGGGCTATAGGCGTATTATTTTTATTCTTGTCCGTAGTTATTATTGCCATTGTTTTAAAGATTTCTTCGCAGGTAAATGAACGCTTGAACCAGATGAACCAATCCCTGCAAGAGGCAAACAAGATTATCGGGCAAAATTTAGGCAGCGCTACCAGCGTATTTGGCAACGTAAAAGAGCAGCTGGGAAAATTAGAAAAGACTAACCAGCAGATTGTTGAAATCAGCAAGGATATATCAAGCCTCCAGGAGCTCTTGCGCGCGCCGAAGTTCAGAGGCTCAATGGGGGAGGCAGGCCTTGAGAATTTATTATCGCAGGTGTTGCCCGGGGCTTATTACCAGATGCAGTACCGTTTTAAGTCCGGAGATACCGTAGACGCCGCAATCCGCATAGGCGAACGGCTGGTTCCTGTTGACGCGAAGTTCAGCCTGGAGAATTTTAAGAAGATGGTAGATACCCAGGATGAGCAGGCAAAGAACGAACACCGTAGGAAATTCATCCAGGATGTAAAAAACAGGGTTGATGAGATTGCGGGAAAGTATATTCTCCCGTCGGAAAATACCTATGATTTTGCGCTGATGTATATACCGGCTGAAAATGTCTATTACGAGACAATCATCAAAGAGGACCTCTTCTCTTATAGCATGTCAAAGAGGGTTGTCCCTGTTTCTCCGAACACATTTTATGCTTACCTTCAGGTAATCTGTTTAGGGCTAAAGGGCATGAAAATAGAGGAAAACGCCAAGGGCATTTTAAAAAATTTAAGCACGCTTACAATCGAAATCAATAAGTTCAAGGAAGATTTTGATATTTTAGGAAAGCACATCTCGGGGGCAAGCAGTAAATACGAAGACAGCCAGAAGAGGCTTGATAAGTTTTCGGAGCGGCTGACTAATATTCAGGATACTAAACAAATAGAAGCCAGGTAAGTGATTTTAAATATCCGCGTAATACCAAAAGCAAGCAGGAATTTTGTTAAAGAAGAAGGCGGTTCTTTTAAGGTGTACCTCACTCAAGCCCCGCATGAGGGCCTCGCCAATAAACAATTAATAGAAACATTATCCGGGCACTTTAAAGTAAAAAAATACCAGGTTAGGATTATAAAAGGCGGGAAATCACGCAATAAAACGGTAGAAATCGATGCTACAGGCAACACAGCCGGTAAATAACAAATACTATCTGTTTGAGAATTTTCCTGGTTCAAATCTGCTTTCCGCATTTAGCATGCGCGATTCAGGAAATATGTCTTTATTTTACGGCGATACAGGCAGCGTATTAGGAAACCGCAAGAATTTCTTTGAGCTGCTGGGGATTGATTATCAGGATTTAATATGCGCAAAGCAGGTCCACGCAGGCGCTGTCCGGCATATAGAGGAGTCTGACAAGGGTAGCGGGGCGCTCTCTTGCGCCAATGCAATTGCCGATACAGATGCCCTTATAACAGGTAAGAAGAATATCCCTTTGTCTATATTTACCGCAGATTGCCTGTCAATATTCTTATATGACTCTAAAACTCGCAGTATAGGATTAATCCACGCGGGTTGGCGCAGCAGCAGGGAGGGTATCGTCAGTAACACCGTAAGATTGATGCAAGAAAAGTTTAACACTAAAGCAAGAAATTTATGTGCGGCTTTTGGCCCGGCGATAAGGGATTGTTGTTATGAAGTGGGCAGTGATTTCTCCGGTTTTTTTCCGTCCGGGGGCCTGATTAACAGGGGCGGGCGTTATTATCTGGATTTAGCCGGAATAAATAAAAGCGGGCTTTTGGCGCAAGGGCTTCAGGAAAAAAATATCTTTGATTCCGGAATTTGCACGGCCTGTCATACCGAGAGGTTTTTTTCTTATCGTAAAGAAGGCGCCAGATGCGGAAGGATTATGTCAGTGATGATGTTAAGATAAGATGCGTAAATATTTTTTAGAATTTATCCTGGATATGCAAGCCGCGTCAATAGATACCTTGAAGAACTCCATAATAGAATTCGGGGAGGATTTAGAAATTTTGCAATTGCCGCAAGACGATGCTGTAAAGGGAAGGGATTTTAAAATATGCATACAAACCGAAGACCCGACGATTATATTTGATACCTGCGCGCAATTCGGCCGTTTGAAATCAATAAAAATAGATGAGAAATGATCCTGTTTATTTTTATTAATAAGGTTTAGGATAAATTCGCACTTATAACTTACTCACGCTGTCGCGTTCGTAAGTTATGTGCTCATTTAAGGGAGGATAATATGGCTCAGGCACTGGTTATCTATTATTCTCGGACAGGTAATACCAGGAAGATGGCGGAGGCTGTTGTTGAAGGAATCAATAAAGAGGGAGTAGAGGCGGTAATAAAAGATGTCAAAGACGTAGATGTTGATGAATTGTTAAAGTATGATGCCATAGCTATCGGTTCGCCCACTTATTACGGGAGCATGGCTTTTGAGATTAAGCAGCTATTTGATTATTCAGTGAAATTCCATGGTAAATTGGAAGGTAAAATCGGGGCCGCTTTTGCATCTTCGGCTAATGTGGGCGGCGGTAACGAGACCACGGTTTTGGATATCTTGAACGCCATGCTCATCCATGGTATGATTATCCAGGGAGACCCGCAAGGAGATCATTATGGTATCGTTTCCGTCGGCGCTCCGGATGCCAGGGTAATTACGCAATGCGCGAGATTAGGCGGCAGGATAGCAAAACTTGTTAAGAGGCTGAAATGAACCTGGTAATCTTTGTGACTGCGGCCAGCAGGAAAGAAGCGGACAAGATAGCTTCAGTTTTAATTAAAGAAAAATTAGCTGCTTGCGTGAATATTATTAAAAACGTACATTCATTATTCTGGTGGCAGGGAAAAGTTGACAGCGCAAAAGAGGCGCTTTTAGTAATCAAGAGCAGGAAGGCGCTTATGAATAAGCTGATAAAAAAAATAAAGTCATTGCACAGTTATGAGGTGCCGGAAATTATCGCCCTGCCTATTGTATGCGGCGACAGAAAATATTTAAAGTGGATAAATGAATCTACAAGGTGATTCCCTTAGCTTCATAGGAGCGTTTTTGGGCGGGATATTGGTTAGTTTTTCTCCTTGCGTGTATCCCCTGGTCCCCGTGACTTTGGGTTTTATCGGCGTTAAAGCGGGTTCATCGCGCCTGAGAGGGCTAACCTTAAGCCTGGTCTATGTATTCGGCCTTGCAGTAACTTATTCTATATTAGGGCTTGTCGCTTCGCTTACCGGTAAACTGTTTGGGCAGATTGCGGCGCATCCCGTTTCTTTTTTAGTCATAGGAAATGCCTGTATTATTGCTGCGCTCTCTTTTTTTGATATCATTAATATAAACTTTACCGGCGTCCGCCTGCAAAATAAGATAGGAAATAAAGGCGATATTATTTCGTCATTGCTGATGGGCATGGTTTCAGGGTTGATAGCCGGCCCCTGCACAGCCCCTGCATTGGGCACGATATTGCTTTACGTAGCCACCAGGCAAAATATATTTTACGGCGCGGCTTTATTATTTGTTTTTGCCTATGGTATGGGTTTTTTATTGATTTTAGTGGGGACATTCAGCTCTCTGCTTGTAAATTTGCCTCGCTCGGAAGTTTGGCTTATGCGTTTAAAGAAATTGTCAGGTTTTATCTTATTAATAATAGGCGAATATTTCTTGGTTAAGGCCGGGAGGTTAATGTGGTAAAAAAGTTATCCCTGATTATTCTATCTTTAATGTTAGCGCAAAATTCATTATTTGCCGCGCAATCTATTCAGGCTAATAAATACGATTTAGCCCCCGATTTTAAATTGCTGGATTTAGAGGACAAGGAATTTTTATTTTCCAGTATCAAAGGTAAACCCGCTATATTGTTTTTCTGGACGACCTGGTGCCCTTATTGCCAGAAAGAATTAAAACAATTAGATGATAACCATGCGCAGTTGCTAAAAGACGGAGTGGAGTTGATTGCGATAGACGCGCAGGAGCCAGCCGCTAAAGTAAAAAAGTTTTTTGCGGGGCATCCTTTATCTTACAGGGTCCTTTTGGATACAGATGGCGAGGTTTCCCAGGCCTACGGGGTTCTGGGTGTGCCTACCTATGCATTTATTAATAAAGAAGGCCGTATTGTTTCTACCAGCCATTATTTCCTGCAAAAAGAATATAAAGACTTAATTCTAAAATAGGCGCGCCGGATGAATAACGCTTTACTCCTTGATTTATACGAATTAACCATGGCGCAGAGTTATTCTCTCTACAAAAGAGATACTTTTGCTACTTTTGATTTATTTGTCAGGGCGCTTCCTAAACACCGCGCATACCTGGTTGCCTGCGGATTAGAAAGCGTCTTGAATTATATAAAAGAGCTGAGATTTAATAAAGAAGACCTGGGATATTTGAGGCAGCTCGGCCTGTTTTCCGAAGATTTTCTCGGCTATTTAAGCAGGTTCAAATTTAAAGGCGATATCTGGGCAATGCCCGAAGGGACTGTTTTTTTTGCCGATGAGCCGGTTGTCCGCATCACAGCCCCTATTATTGAAGCCCAGATTATTGAAAGTTTTCTTTTAAATACGATAAATTTGCAGACTATGATTGCCAGCAAGGCCTCGCGTGTGATGCAGGCTGCCAAGGGCAGGGGTGTTTATGATTTTTCTTTACGCAGGACCCACGGCTCTGATGCCGGTTTAAAAGTCTCGCGCGCTTCATTTTTAGCAGGGTTTTCCGGGACCTCATGTGTATTGGCAGGCAAAACTTATAAAATACCGGTTGCCGGAACTATGGCGCATTCTTTTGTTATGACATTTAAACATGAACTGGATAGTTTCCTGGCTTATAGCAATACTTTCCCCAGGCGCACAATTCTGCTTGTAGATACCTATGATACAAAAAAAGGCATAGAGAACGCAATACGTATAGGTTTACACCTTAAAGAAACCAAATGCAGGCTAGAGGGGATAAGGCTGGATAGCGGCAATATAACCGCTTTATCTAAATTAGCCCGCAGGGCGTTAAACAGGGCAGGGCTGAATTATGTTAAGATCTTTGCCAGCGGAGATTTAGATGAATTCAGGATAAAAAAACTGCTGGATAATGGCGCTTTGGTGGACAGTTTCGGTGTAGGGACAAATATGGGGACAAGCGCCGATGCCCCTTCGCTGGATGTTGTTTATAAAATAAGCGAGTTTACTGACGAGAAGGGTGATTTTGTCCCGACGATGAAATTAAGCTCCGAGAAAATAACCTATCCGGGCAGGAAACAGGTATACAGGTTTAAGGATAAGAGGGACAGGTTTATAAAGGATATCCTGGGTTTAGAAAAAGAAAAAACCGGCGGCAAACCTTTATTAATAAAGGTTGCGGAAAAAGGCAGGATAATTTATAAGTTTCCTTCACTGGAAAAAATAAGGGCGTTATTGGAGAATAACCTTTCAAAATTCCCCGAAGACATAAAGAGTGTATATCCTCGCTATAAATACCCGGTTATAATCAGCTCGCAATTAAATAAGCTGAGGCATTCTTTGGCCGGACGTTTAGCGCAGGGGCAATAGAAAATGGATAAACGCGTAAATAACCTTATTAAAAATTGGCAGAAGAGGAATATCCAGGGATTTTATTGCCGGGATAAAGAAAGCGCGTTAAATGAGATGCTGGAGGTAATACCTGTTTCGAGCAGCGTCGGGTTTTCCGGTTCGGTGACCCTGGACCAATTAGGCGCCATAAAACATTTAATCGCGCGAGGCAATACCGTCTTTAACCCTTACAAGGAAGGCATAAGCCGGGGAGAAAGCATGGAATTAAGAAGGCAGGGCGCTTTAGCGGATTACTATTTAGCAAGCCCTAATGCCATTTCTGAAAAAGGGGAACTGGTATTTTTCAGTGCTTATGGAAACCGCACTACAGGGGTTTCTTATGCCAGGAACGTTATTGTTGTAGCAGGTATAAATAAAATTACGCCTAATCTGGAAGAAGCAATCAAGCGCTCAAGAGAACAGGCGACGCCCCTTAATTGTAAACGGCTCAAATGGGAGAGCCCGTGTTTTGCGGATGGGATTTGCCATCAGGAAATCTGTTTTGCGCCTGAATACAAAAGGATGTGCTGCCAAATCCTTATTATTGAGGCTGAAGTTACGCAGGACAGGTTAAAAGTGATTTTAGTAGGGGAGAACCTTGGGTTTTAAAAGTTGCATTAACCACAGAGCTTTTACGCTGCTTGAATTAATTGTCGTGATTATTATCATAGGTATCCTTGCGACTGTAGGCCTTTCTCAATACAATATTGTAATTGAAAAAGGCCGTGCCGGCGAATCTAGGCCTAATCTAGCTTCAATGCGAAAATTAGTGTATGAGTATTATCTCAAGAATGGTTCACTAGCGAGCATTGTAGACAACGACGTCGGCGTAAGCGCTAACGGCCTTCCGAATGCATGCACGTCTAACTATTTTTTTAAATATTATACTTATGACCCTACAGCAACGTACGTACAAGTAGTTGCCAGGAGATGCACGTCCGGAGCCGGAGGGAAAAATCCTCCGGCAGACAGGGAATATGCCATTACGTGGACAATCCGTCCGGGAACAGGAGCGGATACTTTTTCATCTAACTATACCAGTGATTGGTCTGTGGCCCCATATTAAAAAAGAAGAAAGGAACAGCCATGTTTGACAAAATGAAGGCATTGATGGATATGCAGAAGAAGATGCAGGAGATGAAGCGCGAGTTGGACGCTGCCAATTTTGATGTCCAGAGCCACGATGGGCTGGTAAAAATTACCATGAACGGCTCGCAGGAAGTAAAAGAAGTAATCATCAGGGAGAATTTTAAAGAAACTGAAAAATCTACCCTTGAAAAAGCGATTAAAGACGCATATAATATCGCGATAAAGCGTTCGCATGACATCGCGGCCAGTAAAATGAAAGACATTACCGGATTTAATTTGCCCGGGTTAGTATAATTTCTTGAAGATATGCTGCCGGAGAAGATAACCAAACTATTAGGCGATAAAGAATTTATAACTGTGGCTACCTGTGATTTTGGAGGCCGGCCCAATGCAGCGCCTAAATTTATCTTAAAATCTGAGGGCAACTGTATTTATCTTGTTGATTACACAATCGGCAGGACCTGGGAGAATTTGAAAGTTAATCCCAGGGCGTCGTTGTCGTTTATGGATCAAGATACGCTCATAGGATATCAGATAAACGGTTCTGTTGAGATTATTGATATAGGCCTTCAGCATGACGCTTTATTTGATGAGTTTAGAAGAAAAGAGATTGATCTTTCTGTGAGGCGCATTGTGGAAGGGATTTCAAGGGGTAAGAAACACGAAACTTTTGAGGTGTCTCTGCCTGAGCGTTTTGTGGTTTTTAAAATCAAATTGGAAGATTGGGCGGAGATTGGCCCTAGCGGAGAATTAAAGAGAGAAAAAGTATGAATTTAAAAGGTTTAGCCACGGGTATAGGCAGCCTCCCGCATAAGGAGCCGGAGGCAGCCCTGGATTTAATTTTCAAATACCTGCCTAATATTCCTTTCTGGCCGCAATTGCCCAAACGCGATATCCGCGAAGGGATGGTAGCGCAATTTAGCGAGGGTTTCCCTTTTCTTAAAATGGCGCGCGAAGGGTTATTTTTTGATGCGAACTACCAGGAAAAAGATTTAGAATATTTTTATGAGCGGATAATTAATGAAGATGTAGATTATTTTCAGATTAGTCCTGATTTTGCTTTGGGCCTGCGTAAATTTTATCAAAGGCTGGAAGAATCCGATATAAAGGAAGTAGAGGCCGTTAAATGCCATATTACCGGGCCTTTTACTTTTGCTGCCAGCATAAAGGATGAAGAGGGCAGGGCTCTTTTGCATAATGCGGTGTTTATACAGGCAATCCTTAAGGGATTGATTATGAAGGCCCTTTGGCAGATAAAAATTTTTAATAAATTCGGCAAAAAGATAATTGTTTTTATAGATGAGCCATATTTAGGATGTTTTGGTTCCGCTTATACTCCTATCAACAGGGAAGATGTGGTAAAAGGCCTTGAGGAGCTTACGGGGAAAATAAAATCCGGCAATGTGTTGACAGGTGTCCATTGCTGCGGCAATACCGACTGGTCTATTTTTACGGATATCAGCACAATTGACGTTATAAACTTTGATGCCTACGGATTTTTAGATAAATTGGCCCTCTACGCGGGTAACCTGAAGAACTTTCTTGAAAGAGGCGGTATTCTTTGCTGGGGCATAGTCCCGACACAGGAACCTTTAGATAAAGAAAGCGCCGATTTATTGATAAAAAGAATTAATGACGGAATAGGCGTATTAACCAGGAAGGGGTTGGATAGAAATTTATTATTGGATAGGCTGCTGCTAAGCCCTGCCTGCGGCCTGGGCACGTTAGGTATCAAGGAATCAGAACAAATATTTAGGTTACTTTCAGAGATATCGTTATCCTTGAGGAAAAACCCGTAAAAATAAATTATTTGACAAAGGCAAATAAAGATTATATTATAGATAAGTCTTTTTTCTAAAAGTTTAAGGAGAAGGTTTAATGAAAGAAATACGCATCCATGCGC
>JAQTVG010000025.1 GCA_028706895.1 Candidatus Omnitrophota bacterium | reverse complement strand
AGGTCAATCTCGCCCAGATAACCTAATATGTGGCAGCCGAGCTTTCCATAAGGATAGCTCCTTAGCGGATAAGGCTGTATCATTATATTGCCCAGTTCCGGTTTTAGTTCTTCCGGGGCGATTGCTTTCTTCACGCTTATATTTTTTGCAATAGTGACAGGCATAAATGAAACGGTATATTTATTACGGAATGTATCCCTAAGGACTTTAAAATCCGTCCCCAAAACCCTGGACGCGGCCGCAAGCGTCTGGTCTATACCGGCATTACCGGAACGCGTAACCATTACATCATAGGATAGGCTATTATCCACAATAACATCGCCCTCCCGGTCAAGGATCCTCCCGCGGCTGCCTTCCTGCGGTATCAGCCTTAAACAATTTTTATCGCTTAAGTTCCTGAATTTCCTGCCCTGTATAATTTCCATATTCAGGATATTAAAAGCCAAAAATATAAAAACAAATGCTGTCGCCCAACTAATAATTTTTATCCTCATTTTACACCCAACGGAATACTCACTCGTTTATTAATGAAAGGCTTCGCGCAAACTTTAATATGAGAGGAAAAATAAGTACGGTATATAAAGAATCAATGAATGTAATACGCAAGAATATGCCCCAGGATATAAAATTATTCAAAAACAGGAATACCAGCCTGATGATTATATTATTGAATAACACAACGGCGGCTAAAAGCGCTATCTTCATATAATCATTATCAAATGATATCTTCCTGGACAATTTTATAATTAAAATGCTCCATAAAGCAAAAAGGATTGTATGTATGCCGAATGCATTCACAGAAAGAATATCCTGTAAAATGCCTGAAAATATACTGAAAAAAACAGCCCATGGGGCGCTAAAAATAAGGCTGGCAATAACTGCGCAGGATAAGAGCAGGTCGGGTTTTACGTTAAATATGCTGATGTAATTTAAAACCGTTGCTTGTAATAACCCAGCGATAATAATGGCGGTTATAAAAATTAATTTTTTCACGGGATAATTATTAATACCTCTTCTATGCTGGATAAATTGACTGCCGGCATTATTATCGCGTAACGGCTAAGCCCTGAAAATTCCTCGCCGATGCTAACTACAGTGCCTATAAGCAGGCCCTTGGGGTAAGCGCTCGTCAGGCCGGAAGTAACTATTGGATCAGAAGGCTGGATATCGGCATCCTTCGGTAAATACTTCATAATCAAAGAGCGCCCCAGGGTGCCGGACACAAGCCCTTCCTGGCGGCTGCGCTGGACGACGCATGAAACCCCGAGGCTCGGGTCATTTATAAGCATTATCTTGCTTGCGGTATCCCCTACTTCAATAACACGGCCTACCAATCCTAAATAATTAATGGCTACAAACCCGCGCCTTATGCCGTTATAACTACCCTTGTCAATAATTACTATTGACGACCAGTTGTCCGCTGAGCGGCCTATGACCTTTGCGGGAACCACCCTGTATGGAGTTTTTTGCTTAAAAGAAACCAGGCTTTTTAACCGCTTATTTTCAAGATAAACTTCACTTGTTGTATTGAGCTTTTGCTTTAAGAAATTTATTTCTTTTCTTAATCTTTCATTTTGGGCCATATTGTGGTGATAAAAAATAATGCCGCCGGCCTCGCGGGTCATTAAAGTAAATAAACCAAGCGGATATTTCAGGATTTCAGAAGTTTGTGTCCGTAAAGCGGGGGTTAAGCTTGAGAGTATTAGAAGGAGGCAAACGAAAACTGCCGTATAGATTAGACTTTTCTTTTTAAATTTAAACACATTTTATTCTTAATGCTTAGGAGTGCAAATCAGATTTAATGGTAACCGTTACCTTCTTCAGGTAACGGATTTCATCCAATACTTTACCGGTGCCTACGGCTACGGCAGTCAAGGGGTCATCTGCAATATGTACGGGCAGGCCTGTTTCTTCAGAAATCAATTTATCCATGCCTCTTAACAAAGAACCTCCTCCGGCCATGACAATACCGTGCTCAATCAAATCAGCCGCTAATTCAGGGGGGGTCCTTTCAAGTGATATCTTGGCCATTTCTACTATTGCGCGTAAAGGTTCCTGCAGCGCCTCTCTCACTTCTTCGGAAGTAATGGTTACTGCCTTGGGCAGGCCTGCGACTAAATCCCTTCCTTTTACTTCCAGGCTCATTTCTTCTTCCAGGGGATAACCGGAACCTATCTTTATTTTTATTTCTTCAGCTGTGCGCTCGCCTATCATCAGGTTGTATGTCTTTTTTAAATACTCAATGATAGCGTCATCCATTTCGTCTCCGCCGATACGTATGGATTTTGAAAAAACAACTCCGGCAAGAGAAATTACGGCGATTTCTGTCGTGCCGCCGCCGATATCTATAACCATATTTCCTATGGGTTCCTGTATGGGCAGCCCCACGCCTATTGCCGCTGCAATGGGTTCTTCAATTAAGAATACCTCTCTTGCCCCTGCGCGCTCCGCAGAATCTTTAACCGCGCGTTTCTCAACTTCTGTAATGCCGCTGGGTATAGCAATAACAATCCTGGGCCTTACCAATACACGACGATGATGCACCTTCTTTATAAAATACCTTAACATTGCTTCTGTTATCTCAAAGTCTGCGATAACACCATCCTTCATAGGCCTGATAGCTATAATATTTCCGGGGGTGCGGCCAAGCATGCGCTTGGCTTCTTCTCCTACTGCCAAAACATGAGAAGTGCCTCTTTCAATGGCTACAACCGAAGGCTCGCAAAGCACTACCCCTTCACCCTTAACATACACAAGGGTAGTGGCTGTACCTAAATCAATGCCCATATCATTAGAAAATAAGCCAAGCAGATAATTGATTGATTTCTTCAATATATCTTGAATTTTCGCCATATCCTTCTCCTTATAAGTACAGTAGAGGAATTCTAACAAAGATTAAACCCATTGTCAAATAAAAATTTATGGGCATCCTCCACCACACCCGTTCCATTCTATGTCCGGATGTGTATCGCCCGGAAGATGTTCAGACCATACTGCTACACAATAGCCCGTTCCTGTCCAATTCGGCGACTTTCCTCCGCTAGTACACCTCGCCCCAACGCCTCTTGTGCCAGAAGCATCAGAATATATGGTATACGAATAATAGTGTGTGGATGTGCAAGAAGCAGGAACTGATATTCCTAAATCAGTATAAGAAGTCGCCCAAGCGCCATTTTGGGTATAATATGCACTTTGAAGAGTACGGGCCTCGCCAAGTATTGCGGCGGCTTCGGCCTTCCTCCCTTTCTCTACTATCCTGGTATATTGAGTAAGGCCTAAGGTAGCAAGAATGCCTATAATAATGATTACTACGATGAGTTCAAGGAGAGTAAAAGCTTTATTGCGGTTCATATGGTTGATTATACCACTCTCGATAAGTGTTGCAAGTTTTTTTGCGGGTGAATTGGCTTCGTTTCTTGTGAGCATCTAGAAAATTCGAGCGGTGCTCACGAGAAACAAGACAAGCCGAACGCAAAATAATATTATCAATTGCCAGAGACACTTTTTATCGGATAATAGACTTTAATAGGCTTAAGAAATTAGGGAAGGATTTATTGATGCAAGTAACATCATCTATGCGGGTCACGCCTTTAGCTGCGAGGCCGGCAACAACCATACTCATTGCAGTGCGATGGTCTCCAAAGCTCCTGACGCTGGCACCCCTAAGCGGATTACATCCTTGAATTATAATCTTTTCCGATTTAGGCGTTTTAAGGACTTTAATATCAGCTCCCATCTTAGCCAGGTTCTGCGTCATTGATTCTGCGCGGTCTGTTTCTTTTACGCGTAACTCACTGATACCTTCAAAGACGCTCTTACCTTCGGCAAAACAGGCTGCTACCATCAAAATAGGCAATTCGTCTATCAACACAGGCACCTCTTCTTTTTTGACTATCGTGCCTTTTAATCTGCTGCTCCTGATTATCAAATCACCCATCGGCTCATAAATCCTGTTTTTGGACTTTGGCTTCCTGATTTCTATATCTAACCCCATTCTTTTTAAAACATCAAGTATGCCTGTCCTGGAAGAATTTAAATTTACGCCCTTCATTAGAATCCGCGAATTCGGCAGTATCGCCCCTAAAACCATAAAAAAGGCCGCTGAAGAAATATCTCCCGGTATAGAGAACTCTCCCGGAGAAATCAACCCCCGCCTACCTTTTATAATTATTTTACCTGCCTTTGTTTGTATGCCCGCCCTAAACAATTTTAGCATGCGTTCTGTATGGTCGCGCGTTTTAATCGGCTCAATAACGCACGTTTGCCCCTTGGCATAAAGGCCGGCTAACAATATAGATGATTTCACCTGAGCGGAAGCAACAGGCATTTTATAGATAATTGAATTAAGGCAGGCGCCCTTAACGGTAACAGGCGGATACTCTTCTGATTTTGATTTTTGTTTTTTTGATTTTATAACCGCTCCCATCATCCTTAATGGCGAAGTTACGCGCAACATCGGCCTTTGGGAAAGAGATTTGCCCGCGGTCAAAGTAACAGGAAAGTCCTGCCCGGCGAGGACCCCTAATGTAAGCCTGAAAACAGTCCCGGAGTCGCCGGTAAAAATTGGCCCCTTAGGTTTTCTTAAACCATAAAGCCCTTTGCCGTAGACGGTAATTCTGCCGGCATTTTTATTTTGTATTATTTTTATTCCAAGCTTCCTGAAAGTTTTTACTGCGTAGAGGCAGTCTTCGTTAGGAGGGAAATTCTTAATTGTGGTTTTACCCTGGCTTAACGCGCTTATAATTACAGAACGGCTTGCTATAGATTTATCGCCTAAAAGAGCAATTCCCCCTTTAGCGCGCGAGGCTTGCTTGACTAAAAAAAGACTCATTTAGCCTTGAACACGACCTTATCCCCTTCGGCAACTGCGTCTTTCATCGACGGGCTTCCGAAATCCGCTGCTGACATAGAATCGTGGACTTTTTCTACCTTGATATCCCCTAAATACTTATTGCCATGATACAGGGCGAATACATTTCCTACTGCGACGCCGTCCTTATTGCCCAGGTTTATTACGACAAAACTGTAATCTTTATTTACAACCAATACTTTTCCTTCCAGGGCAGGGGCGCTTTTTTGTTGCTTAGATTGTTTTGCGGATGGCTTATCTGCCGGTTTTGCGGGAACTTTACCGGCAGTATCTGAGCCCACTACAATTGTGCCTAATTCCACGCCTTTAGATTGCGCTGCCTGCGCTTGTTGAGCTTGCGCCTCTAAATCCTTTATCTTTGCCTGCAACTTTTCTCTTTGCGCGTTAAGATCCTTGAGCTGCGCCTGAACACTATCTGTATCCTTTTGAACCTGCTGAAGTTTTGTCTCTAAATCAGACCTTAATTGTTTTTGCTGCTCCAAGTCAGCCCTTAATTGCCTTACCTGGTCCAGCGCTTCCTGCTTGGCCTTTGTCTCCTGGTCTATGGTAGCGGTCAATGTATCAATATTAGTTTGAGCATCCTTAAGTTTAGCGTCAAGCGTGGAAATTGTCTTTTTGTATTCTTCAAGCCTTGCTTCTGCGGCACTTAGTTTTGTTTTTAAGCTATCTAATTGTTCCTGGAGGTTTGCGCTCCTTACTTTTTCTTTCTGCAAAAGATAGAATCCGCTTCCGGCAAAAGCCAAAGAAAGTACTATTAATAGAATAAAAGCGATTATAATAAATTTTGGTTTTTCCGGCATCTGACCCTCCACTTTGGTATTAGTAAGAGCTTCCATATATAAACCTCCCTCTTTTATTTTCTTTTTATTATAGCAACAGCATATCAAAAATCAAGTTTTATTTTTTAAATAAGTGCATATGCCGCAACCTGTTGGCAAATTCATTTCTTATCCAGAAACTCACTGAATTTTAGAGGCAATTTGCAAGAAAACTCTACGAATTTACCGGTGCGAGGGTGGGTAAAACCGAGGTATTTGGCGTGCAAAGCTAAACGGCTGAATTCATTATTTTTCCCGTATTTAGAATCACCCAAAATAGGGTGCCCTAAAAAAGCAAGATGCACCCTTAACTGATGCGTCCTGCCTGTAAAAGGTTCCAGCTCCAGCAGGCTAAAATCACTGCCTCGCTTAAGGGTATGGTAAAAAGTTTTGGCGTATTTTGTATTCTTACCAAAGCCGACCGACATATTTTTTCTTTTGTATGGGTGCCTGCCTATCGGCAGTTCAATAACATTCTCATCAAAATCCACCCTGCCTTTTACTAATGCGATATATTTGCGTTTAATGCTATGAGCGGCGAATTGCTTGGCTAAAGACAAATGCGCAGGATTATTCTTGGCGATAACCAAAAGGCCGGAAGTTTCTTTATCCAGCCTATGCACGATACCCGGCCTGTGCGGATTGATATCCGATAAGTTTTTAAAGTGGTGCAGCAGGGCATTTACCAGTGTATGTTCGGGATTGCCCGGGGCAGGATGTACAACTATACCCGGATGTTTATTTATTACTGCGAGGTCTTCATCTTCATAAACTATATCTAAAGGTATATCTTCTGCGCTGATAACGCCGGGCGATTTGTCTTCAATGCGTATCTTGACTTCGTCTCCTTCTTTTAATTTCAGGTGCGGCTTTGCCGAGCTTGAGCCATTCACCGTTACTTTGCCCCCTGAAATCAACTTTTGGATAGAAGTGCGTGAAATACCAAGATTATTATTCCTGGAGAAATCAGCAATGAATAAATCCAGGCGGCTATTTGCTTCCTGAGCCAGGACCTTTAAAATATGTTCCTGCATGTTAATTACGGGATTTTTTAATTAAAATGAACTTCCAGAGAGCAATGCAGAATATCGCAATGCTTAAAAATTGGAATAGAGTCAGGCCGAGAGCAATAACCTCATTATCAGCGCGCCAAAACTCAATGATAAACCTGCTTGTTGAGTAAAGCAAAAGGTAGGCAAAGAATACCTCGCCTGCTTTATGGGATCTCTCCTGCAAAAACCTTAATACCAGATAGCCCATGAATAAAACCAAGGCGGAATAAAGTTGCGTAGGAATAAGGAATGCGTCGTGTATCTGAAAATAAACCCCATATTTGACAGATACCTTGCCGTAGCAACAACCGTTCAATAAACAACCTATCCTGCCGATTGCCTGCCCAAGGGCCACAAACGGGCTCATTAAGTCAAGTATCTTATATATGGGTATCTTTTTCTTCTGTAAATATATTACTGCGCAAATAGTCCCTGCCAAAAGCCCCCCGAACCAAGACAGCCCCCCGCGCTGAAACATTATTATCTCAACAGGGTTCCTTAAGTAATAACTTATATTCTCGGTTATATAGAAAGCGCGCGCGCCGATTATCCCGGCGACAAAAGCTATAAAAGAAAGGTTAAAAACTATGTCTGGATTAATATTCTGTTTTTTAGCCTGTAAAACAGCCAGGGATGAACTTATAAGGAAAGCCACCGCAAGCATAAAGCCGTAAGAATAAACGTTAAACGGGCCTATTGTGCATATTATCGGATGCATGTTATCGCGCCTTTCCGGTTTTAGTTTCTTTGTTTGTTAATACTGAATATCCCAAAAGTATGGCTCCTATGGTTATAGCGCTGTCAGCTACATTAAATACCGGCCATACGCGAAAATCAAGAAAGTCAATTACATACCCGAAACGAAGCCTGTCTATTAAATTTCCCAGAGCGCCTGATAAAATAAAAGCTAAAGATATGTTGTAAACAGAGAGCTTTTTATATTGTTTACCCCGCAGGGCAAAATAAATCAGGATTACGGCGATTATAGAAACGAGTATAAATAATGGGGTCTGATTTTTTAGGATGCCGAAAGCGGCGCCCCGGTTATGCACAAGCGTAAGATGAAATACCCCTTTCATCAAAGGGATAGACTGGCTTAACAATAACTCTCTTGTGACAAGCAATTTGGTAAACTGGTCCAGGATAATGACGGACAGGGCGATGATAAAAATCATCGGAAGTTGGCGGTTATTTTTTCTCTCTTTTCTCTTGGCACTTAATGCAAAGCCTGGCGAAGGGCACTACTTTTAACCTGCTCTTGGTGATAGCAGATTTACATTCCTCGCATATACCGAATGTCCCTTCTTCTATTTTCTTTATGGCATCATCTAACTCATACAAGGACTGCCTTTCATCAGAAGCAATACCCATGGAAAACTCCCTATCGTATGTATCAGACGCGACATCTGCCATATGATAGGTATAACCTGATATATCCCCTGAAGCATCTTTTTGGGATTTCTTTAAGGTATCTTCCGATATATGCTTTATCTCGGCGAGAATCTTATCTTTCATTTTCAAGATTAATTTCTTAAAATACTCCAATTCTTTTTTAGTAAATTTATTTCTCAACTTTTTCACTCCTCTCCGATTACTGACGCGCACCTTTTGCATATTAAAGAATGTGCTTTAGATTCACCGACGGTAATGTCGTAATTCCAACAACGCGCGCATTTAATTCCGTCTGCCTTAGAAGCCAATATCGCAATGTCGGGGATATTGGCAGCTTTAGTGGCGACACTATCAAGTTTATCCTGTTTTTCTATTTCTACCTGCGAAACCTTAAAAATCTCGCAAAGGTCGCCTTTCAGGCTTGCTAAGAATTTATACCGTTCTTCGTTATTTGTCAACAGTTTTATTTTGGCGTCAAAAGAACTTCCAATAACGCCTGAACCGCGCTTCTCCTCTAAAACTTTTGCCACGTCAGGAATCAAATTAAAAACTACTTTCACCAAACCGTCATATTCGCTGTTGTCAACTTCCGGCAGGCCTTTTCCGGATTTAATCTCCGGCCACTCCAAAAGATGGACGCTTAGCACGGAAATATCTATTTTTCTTTTGGGAATATGCTGCCAGAAATCGTCGGCAGTAAATGTAAGTATGGGCGCTATTACCCTGACAAGAGTATATAATA
>JAQTVG010000024.1 GCA_028706895.1 Candidatus Omnitrophota bacterium | reverse complement strand
ACTGAATAAAGGCCCATACACTACCGTGGATGCGATTATAGAAGTTGAAGGCAGCATCGTCTTGATTCAAAGAAGCAACCCGCCTTTTGGTTTTGCTCTGCCCGGAGGGTTTGTGGATTATGACGAGAGCCTTGAGGACGCGGTAAGAAGAGAGATGAAAGAAGAGACGGATTTGGAATTAGAGGATTTAAGGCAGTTCCATACTTATTCTGAACCGGGCCGCGACCCGCGCTTTCATACCATTTGTACTGTTTTTCTTGCTAAAGGTAAAGGTAAGCCTAAGGCAGGAGACGACGCAGCTTCTTTAAAAGTAGTAAAATTAGACGAGCTTGAAAAACTAGCTTTCGCTTTTGACCACAATAAAATCCTATCAGATTATTTAAAGTACAAAGAGGGCCAAAATCCTTTTTAACCCGCCCATTCATAGCCCTACGATATATTTAATCCCGATAATTTTTTATTGACAAGATTGATTGGTATGCTATACTTGTTATGAACATATGTTCATAACTAAAGGAGCCTATTTTGCGGCCTAAAAAGACACGGTGGGTAAAATGCTTGCCGGGGGAGAGGTGTTTTAAGCCCATATGCAAGCCTCTAAATAAATTAGAAGGGGTTTATTTGACCCTTGACGAATTTGAGGCAATGCGCCTTGCCTGTTTAGAAGGATTAAAGCAGATTAACGCGGCAAGGAAGATGAAAATATCCCGGCCTACTTTTTCCCGGATTCTAACTTCTGCCCAGAAAAAGATTGCCGATGGTTTAGTCAATATTAAGGCAATCAGGATTGAAGGCGGTTGCTGCAAAATTATAAGAAGGAACAAAAGATGAAGGAATGGAAAAAGCTTTTGTATGTTATTGCTATCTTTTTGGCATGTTTTTATCTGCCAATAGAGAACCTGCGTTTTAATAATGCGATATTTGAAGCGCTTGCGCTTGTAAAATGGTATGCCAGAGAGCATGTATTGCTTTGCCTTGTGCCGGCATTTTTTATCGCAGGCGCCATTTCGGTATTTGTCAGCCAGGCTTCTGTGCTGAAATATTTCGGCGCCAAAGCAAATAAATTCCTATCATATAGCGTTGCTTCTGTTTCAGGAACTATTTTAGCAGTTTGTTCTTGCACGGTGTTGCCGCTTTTTGCCGGTATTTATAAAAGAGGAGCCGGGCTTGGCCCTGCTATTGCATTTCTTTATTCGGGCCCGGCAATAAATGTCCTTGCGATTATTCTTACTGCCCGCATACTTGGCTGGCAGCTTGGTTTAGCTCGCGCAATAGGCGCGATAATATTTAGCATTGTTATCGGGTTATTAATGCATTTAATCTTTTTAAAAGAAGAGCGCGCCCGACATGCTTCTGGAGATCTTCAGTTTGGTGAAGTTAAAACAACAAGGCCGCTTTGGAAAGATATAATTTATTTCTTCTCTATGGTTGCTGTGCTGGTTTTCGCTAATTGGGGCAAGCCTTTGGAAGGCGACACTGGGATATGGAGTTTCATCTACGCATATAAATGGTGGATTACAGGATTTTTCTTAGCGGTTTTAGCATATTCTCTTTTTAGCTGGTTCAAGAAGCATGAGTTAAAAGACTGGACTCAGGCCACTTGGGGATTCGCTTTGCAGATATTGCCGCTTCTTCTGGGAGGAGTTTTAGTTTCCGGATTCCTCCTGGGAAGAGTTGGGCATGAAGGCATTATCCCTTCGCGTTATGTAACGGCGCTTGTCGGCGGTAATTCTTTATGGGCGAATTTCTTTTCATCGTTTGTGGCAACGTTTATGTATTTTGCTACGCTTACAGAAGTGCCGATATTGCAGGGCTTAATGAACGCGGGTATGGGGAAAGGCCCGGCGTTAGCGCTGCTTTTAGCAGGCCCGGCATTAAGTTTGCCGAGCATCCTTGTTTTGCGCAGTATCATAGGAACCAAAAAAACTGCTATATATACGGCGCTGGTAATTATTATGGCCACAATAAGCGGAATGATCTTTGGTTTTATTGTTAAATAAACGGAGTATACGATGAAAAAAGAAATAAGGGAAATAAAGAAGATTGTAAAAGAAGGCTATGCCAAAATCGCAAGACAGGGGGCTTCCTGTTGTTCTTCAGGCTCATGCTGCCAAAGTGCAATCTCGCCCGATAAAATAAGCGCGAGTGTAGGATATAGCGATACAGAAATGAAATCTGTTCCTGAGGGGGCTAATTTAGGGCTTGGCTGCGGCAATCCCGTTGCAATAGCGTCATTAAAAGAAGGTGATGTTGTGCTTGACTTGGGCAGCGGCGCGGGATTTGACGCTTTCCTGGCTTCACCGAGAGTTGGAAAGAACGGGCGGGTTATCGGAGTGGATATGACCCCGGAGATGATAGAAAAAGCCAGGGTAAACGCTCAAAAAGGAAACTATAAAAACATTGAATTCAGGCTCGGAGAAATTGAAAAAATACCGGTTGAAGATAATTCTATTGATGTGATTATTTCAAATTGCGTGATTAATTTGTCTCCTGATAAAGAAAGCGTCTTCAAAGAAGCTTTCAGGGTTTTAAAATCCGGCGGGAAGCTGATGGTTTCGGATTTAGTTTTAGTCAGAGAATTGCCGGATATTATAAAGGAATCTGTTGAGGCTTATGTGGGTTGCCTTGCCGGCGCAATTATGAAAGATGATTATTTGAGCTTTATTAAGAAAGCGGGCTTCCGGGATGTTGAAGTTGTGAGCCAGGCCAATTATCCTGTTGAGGCAATGGCAAATGATAAACAAGAAAATTTAAAGGATGTTGAAAATTCTATAGCAAGCATTAAGGTCAGTGCGGTAAAACTGTAAGCAGTCCAGGAGGATAGGCATGAAAATTGAAATATTGGGGGTCGGCTGTCCAAAATGTAAACAACTCACTGAAAACACGGAAGCAGCGCTTAAGGAGCTTAACATCTGCGCGGAGATTTCCAAGGTAACCGATATAGCCAAGATTATTGAATATGGCGTAATGATGACACCGGCGCTTGCGATTGACGGCGCTATCGTATCTTCCGGCAAGGTATTGACTAAAGATGAGATTAAAAATATACTCACAAAATAAAAACAGAAAGGGAAAAAATTGAAAAGATTATTTATAATTATTATGGCTGCTGTTGCAGTAATTAACATCAGCGTTTTTCAAATCGGTTCTGCATTTGCCGGGCAGGAAGCTAAAGCGGGCAAGGTTATAGCGTATTATTTTCACAGCACTTCCCGCTGCCCTACTTGCCATAAACTGGAAGAATATTCAAAGGAGGCCATAGAAACTAATTTTAAGGATGCGCTTATCTCGGGTAAACTTGAATTCAGGATAGTGAATGTGGAAAGCCGCGGTAATGAACATTTCGTGAAAGATTATCAACTTTACACCAAATCTCTTGTCTTATCGCTGATCAAGGAAGGTAAAGAGGTAAAGTCAGAAAATCTTGCCAAGATTTGGGAGTATGTTGGCAATAAACAGGAATTCATTGATTATGTTAAAAAGGAAATCACGGTGTTTTTAGGGAAGTCATAATGGACGGGATATGGCTTGCATCTTTATCGGCGTTGTGGCTGGGCATAATGACTTCAATAAGCCCTTGCCCGTTAGCTACTAATGTGACAGCAGTATCATTTTTAGCCAAAAAGATAACTCACCCATTTTTTGTCTTACTCTCCGGTATCGCTTATACAGCCGGGAGAATGATTACTTATGCAGCGCTTGGTGTTATCCTTATCAATTCTATCTTGAGTATTCCCCAGGTGGCGCTTTTTTTGCAAAAATATATGGCGCCTGCCTTAGGGCCAATTTTGATTATCACGGGGCTAATTCTACTGGAAGTAATTAAAATTAATTTACCGGGCCTGGCGCTTTCCCAAAAACACCATAACAAGCTTGTTGAGGCGGGTGTGCCGGGCGCATTTTTGCTGGGGGTTGTATTTGCCCTGGCGTTCTGTCCGGTATCCGCAGCGCTCTTCTTTGGCAGCCTTATCCCGCTTGCATTTAAAACTAATTTTGGAGTGGCCTTGCCGTTTATATACGGAATCGGCACAGGCCTGCCTGTATTGGTTTTTGCTGTTGGGATTGCCGCAGGAATTACTTCGTTAAGCCGTTGGTTCCATAATCTATCCAGATTAGAATATTATATGCGGATAGCCACGGGGCTAATATTTGTATTAGCGGGCGTGTATTACGCCGGAGTTTATGTATTAAAGTTTTTCTGAGGTTGTTTTAAGAATAAAAAATAAAGATTACGCAATAAATAGCGGAGGCCTTAATATGCCGGAAAATATTACCAGGAAGTTGTCATTTTTGGACAGGTTTTTGACCCTGTGGATTTTTATGGCTATGGCAGGCGGGGTTGCGTGGGGGTTCTTCTATCCGCAAATTGCAAGCTTCTGGAATAAGTTTCAGGCGGGGACAACTAATATACCTATCGCGATAGGCCTTATACTGATGATGTACCCGCCTTTAGCGAAAGTAAAATACGAAGAGATGGGGAGTATTTTTAAAAATGTAAAAATGCTGGCCCTATCGCTTATTCAAAACTGGGTTATCGGCCCGGTTTTAATGTTTTTGCTGGCGGTTTTATTCCTGAGGAGTTATCCGGAATATATGGTCGGCTTAATAATGATAGGGCTTGCCCGTTGTATTGCTATGGTTATTGTTTGGAACGAGTTGGCTAAGGGCGACACGGAGTATTGCGCGGGCCTGGTGGCGTTTAATTCTTTATTCCAGGTAATATTCTACTCGGCTTACGCCTGGTTTTTTATTACCGTGCTTCCGCCGTTTTTTGGGTTAAAGGGGATTATGGTAAATATCAGCATATCCCAGATTGCGAACAGCGTCTTTATTTACCTTGGTATCCCGTTTTTGGCAGGGGTTATTACGAGGGTTGCTTTATTAAAGTTTAAAGGCAAAAAATGGTATGAAGAGAAATTTATCCCCATGATAAGCCCGATAACCTTAATCGCGCTTTTATTTACCATCGTAGTTATGTTTTCTCTTAAAGGGGAGTATATAGTTAAAATACCTTTTGATGTTGTAAGAATCGCGGTGCCGCTTTTAATTTATTTTGTAGTGATGTTTTTGGTGTCGTTTTATATGGGTAAAAAAGCCCGCGAAGGTTACGCAAAGACAGCGACATTAGCATTTACCGCGGCAAGCAATAATTTTGAGCTTGCGATTGCGGTAGCGGTTTCGGTTTTTGGCGTCTCTTCAGGTGCTGCTTTTGCCGCGGTTATCGGCCCATTGGTTGAAGTGCCTGTGCTTATCGGCCTGGTTCACGTAGCGCTTTATTTCAAAAAGAAGCATTTCGCCGAATAAGCCAAAAAAGCAAAAAAATTGCAAAAGCTGGCCAAAAGGAGTATAATTCGTTGTAGGAGGCGTAAAATAAGCTTATAAGCCATAATGACCAGTATCGTCAAACCCTATAAATATATAACCTGCCTTTGCCGTCAAGTAAATCCAATAACCAACTCCCGAAAGAGAGCTTTCACACTGCTGGAATTAATCATAGTAATTATCGTTGTTGGTATCCTTGCGGCCGTGGGCCTTAATCAATATACCGATGTAACGGAAAAAATGCGCGGCGCAGAAGCAAGGGCAGTTTTAGGAAGTTGCATTAAGAGCGTGAGCGAGTATTATTTAAAGAATAGCACCGTTTCGACCATTACTGACGCGGATTTGAACATAGGCAGCAGCTCAAATCAACTTCCTTCCGGATGCGTCTCTGCCAATTATTTTTATTATTACCAGCAGTTAAATGGCTCAAAAGTCGGCATAAGAGCAAGAAGATGCACGACGGGAGGCAAGAGCCCGCAGTCAGACAGGTCATACATTTATAGGATTGACACAAATCCGGCAACTGGCTCATTAGAGTATTATTGTTATCAGGATAGCGTATGGTATGGGCCATACAATAATTGGCCTAAATGCCCATTTTAACAATATGAAAAGGGCTTTTACATTACTTGAGTTAATTATAGTTATTGTTATAATCGGCATTCTTGCTGTTTTGGGGCTTACGCAGTATACTAAAGTAACAGAAAAGGGGAGGTCTGCAGAAGCCAGGGCAATGATGGGTGAAATCCGGACTATCCAGACTTCATACTATCTTCAAAACGGCGCATATGCAACCTCATATTCAGCTTTAGGATTGTCGCCTCCTGCGTCGTGCGCGTCTACCCATTATTTCTTTTATGGCTTAGCAACAGGCAATTCCGGCTATTGTGACAGCGGGGCTTATGTATATTGCAGGCGGTGCACAGCAGGAGGAAAACCGCCTGATTATGCAGGTACGCAGTATACTCTGCGGTTATGTATTGATGACGGAGATTGGGCTAGCGATTCGGGTTATTAGAGGAGCATAATATATGAATAAAGAACTGATTTTAAAAATCCAGAAGACCGAGCTGACCGACCACTTTGTATATAAAAAACTATCCGGCCTTATAAAAATAAATGAGCATAGCCGGATACTTGCAAGAATTTCTGACGATGAGCTCAAACACTACCAGACTTTTAAAAGCATAACCGGCGAAGAATCTGTGCCGGATAAATTTAGAATATTCTGGTTTGTATCTATCTGCCGGTTCCTCGGCCTTAATTTTGGCCTTAAGCTTATGGAATCAGGAGAGGGCACTGCGCAAGAGACTTATGAACGGATAAAAGGCGTATCCGCAGAAGTAGAGTCTATAATACGCGACGAGGAAAAGCACGAAAAAGAAATTATCAGCCTCATCGATGAAGAGATGCTTAAATATATAAGTTCAGTTGTGCTTGGCTTAAGCGATGCGTTGGTAGAATTTATGGGGGCGCTTGCCGGTTTTACGCTTGCTTTACAGAACACGCGGCTGATAGGGGTGGTAGGATTGGTAACAGGTATAGCTGCTTCTTTGTCCATGGCCAGCTCCGAATACTTATCTACCAAGCATGGAGATACAGGCAAGAATCCTTTTAAGGCAAGCATTTATACGGGTATAACTTATATGGGGGCAGTATTATTCCTGATTTTGCCGTATTTTTTATTACATAACGTTTTCATTTCTTTGGGATTTACCATAATAAACGCCCTTTTGTTAATGTTTATTTTTACTTTTTATATATCAGTAGCGAAGGATTTATGTTTTAAAAAGAGGTTCCTTGAAATGGCGTCATTAAGCCTTAGTGTCGCAGCGGTAAGTTTTTTTATAGGGTTAGCAGTACGGAAAATATTCAATGTTGATATTTAAGGGCGCTTAGGTTACAATAGGATTGTTGTAATAAAACGGAGGATATATGGATAAGAAAAGGTCGATAGGCGTTACTATATTCGGATGGTTGAATGTAATCTTCTTCGGCGGAATTTCGTTGATTTTGTATATACTCGTATTTTTATTAGCCCTTGGCGGCTCTAGCGCGAAAATCGCTGCTGCGTCCGGCCAATCCATAATGATGTTCAGGGTGTCTATGGTTTACGGGATTCTCCTTTCGGCAGCTTTGATAGTTACGGGCCTGGGAGTATTAAAATTAAAAGAAAGAGCCAGGACCCAGACAATTTATCTGGCAATAGTTATGCTTCTGGCGGATATATTCTTCAGCATGCAAAATTTTTCTACCAGCGGTTTTTTACTAAGCCTGATTTATCCTGCGATAATAATCATTTTTTTCTCGCTTCCCAAGACAAAGGAACAATTCAAACAGCAGCAGCCGGCCGTTTAAAGCAGCGCATCGCTTCCAGAACTTCAATTTTATGAAGAGGGCTTTTACCTTACTTGAATTAATCATAGTAATTATTGTTGTAGGTATCCTGGCAGTGCTGGGGCTTACTCAATATAGCCGGGTATTAGAAAAAAGCAGGGTTGCTGAGGCAATGGCAATCCTGGGAGCTGCCCGCAAAGCCCAGATATCTTATTATACGGAAAAAGGCGCTTATACGAGTTCATATACTGAATTAGGAATAGGAGTTCCTGCAGGGTGTACATCTACCCACTACTTTTCATATAGTTATAATGTAGGCGCCTGGCCGTGCGACGGAGGGTCATACAACTATGCTTCGCGTTGCACGATAAATGGCAAAACACCCAACGCTCAAACAACCTACATAATCCGCTTATGCACTGATACCGGGATTTGGACTAATGATGCGTATTAATTCCCGCGTTGACAATAAATAAATTTTTTCCGCCCCCTTGTAAACCAGGTTTTAATAGTGTATACTTCAATTAGAAGGCGGGTAGAATAAAGGGTCGTATGGTTATCTGTCCTTCTAAGCAAGAGTGAGGCTACAAAAGTTGTAGGGAGAGCCTCGTAAGGCTACAGAGCTGTGGTGAGAGCCTTGCAATACTCTTGCTTCTTTTTTTATACAGCCCGCCATAAAGCCGGTATTCCAAATTTCCTTTTGATTTTTAAATAAACCCTGTTAGATTTTTCCATGCCCTGCGTCTATTATAAGAGAAGGGAGGGGCGCGATGGAGAAAAGCGCTTGACAAAGAACGTAGAAGTAATACAATTGTATATACACTCCATTGCGCAATTTGTTAATGTGGGAAATCAGATGGAGTCCATTAAAAAGTAAGCGGTTAAAGCGCACGCGTGGGGTTTCGTTTGACGAAATCATACGCGCTAAGCTTCTTGATATCAGAAGGCATCCTGGTCGTAACAATCAAAGGGTTTTAGTATATGAGTATAAGGGGTATGTATGGGCAGTACCCTTTGTTTTTGAAGAGCAGGGAATATTCTTGAAAACTATCTATCCGAACCGCAAATTGAGAAAAATTTATATGAGAAAAGGAGAGATATAATGAGAATAATAAAATTAACAAAGCAGGAGCGCTGGATTGAAGATCACGCAGAAGAATTTGTCCCGGTAAGCAAGGAAGAATATCAAAAGATTGCGGAAGCTCTTGAACGCAAAAAGAGAGATGCCGTTTTAAATATACGCGTAAACAGTTACGATTTGGCGCACATTAAACAAAAAGCGCAGAAACTAGGTATTAAATACCAAACTTTTATTTCTGAACTGTTGCATAAGGTCGCCGAAGCGTAGAAGAAATTTAGCTACCGTAAAAATAGAATCAAACCATTGACAAAACCCCGCTTAGCGTTACAATAAAGTTGTTCTGCGTAAAAAGGAACGGCAATGCCTTTAAAATGCACGTAAATAATAGGTACCTTTCAGGAAATAGAGGGTACCTTTTTTAT
>JAQTVG010000023.1 GCA_028706895.1 Candidatus Omnitrophota bacterium | reverse complement strand
AGGGCGATGGTTACGAGAGCATGGGCGATGAGCCGTATATGCTTAAAATGAATTTAAAGGATGTGCCGGTTATAGTTGACAGCGACAGGATACGCGCGGCTAAATCGGCAATACAGGATTACGGGGTGGATACGGTTATTTTAGATGACGGAATGCAGCAGTGGCGTATAAAAAAGGATTTGGAGATAGTTAGCATAGACAGTGTCTTGCCTTTTGGCAACCGCCACCTTATCCCGCGCGGCATATTGCGCGAGCCGCTTTCTTCGCTTAAGCGCGCCGACGTGTTTGTCCTGACCAAGACTAACTTAAGCCCTGATGTCCAGAGTATAAAAAACTTCCTGGGCCGGATTAATCCCCGCGGCCTGATTGCGGAATCGGTGCATAATCCCGTGGCTTTTTATAAAATTGACAGGACAGATGATACGGTGGATATAAATACATTTAAGGGCAAGTATGTGGCTTTATTTTCAGGGATAGGGGAGCCAGGTTCATTTGAGGATTTAATTAACAGGCTGGGTATTAAAGCCGGGATGTCATTCAGATTTGCCGACCACCATAATTATACGCGTGAAGATTTGGATAAAATCGCTAAAAGTTCTTACAATAAGGGGATAGATATTATTATTACCACTGAAAAGGACGCTGTAAGGCTTAATAGCCGCTACCTGCCGCATTATAATTTGCAATTTTACTATTTACGCATTGAACTAAAAATAAAAGAAAATGAACAGGAATTCCATAATAGATTACTGGGGCTGTATTCTTATTAGGTCGCTCGGAGCGGTAATAAGAAAGCTGCCTTTAAACGTCAGCCTCTTCCTGGGTAAGAGGGTAGGAGAGTTATTTTATTTTGTAGATTTTAAACACAAAGCTATTGCTTACGCAAACATTAAGACGGCGTTCAGGGGCCAATTTTCTCCGAGGGGATTAAGAAGGCTCACCAGGGATTTTTACAGGTCATTTGGCCAGAATATCATTGAGATATTGCTCATACCTTTAGCGGACAAGGCATATGTGGATAAGCATATTGTTGTCCGGAACAAGGAGCGTATATTTGAAGGCTTTAAGAGAGGCAAGGGCGTAATTCTTTTGGCAGTGCACGCGGGAAGCTGGGAGCTTTCAAATGTTGTCTGCGCGAATATGGGATTTGCTTTTAATTTATTTGTCCGTGACCAGAAATACCCCCGCCTAGAAAAACTCCTTAATTCATACCGCAGCCAAAGAGGATGCAAGCTTATGGAGAGGCAGAGCGGCATGCGCCAGATGCTCAGGGCCCTGAAAAATAATGAGGCGATAGGCATGACTGCTGACCAGGGGGGTAAGTCAGGTACTACAGTTAAATTTTTCGGTAAATACGCTTCTATGTCTTCGGGAGCTGTAAGGCTTGCTTTAAAGTATAATGCGGCAATCGTGCCTGCTTTTTACGCGCGTTCGCACGGGCCTTATTTTGATACTTTTATTGAGCCGCCCTTTGAATTGAAGAAGACCGGAGATTCAGAAAATGATGTAAAAGAAAATTTGCAGGAACTGGTGCATATATTTGAGAAATATATTTCTAAATATCCCCAGGAATATCTCTGGACATACAAGATATGGAAGTATGCCAAGGAGCAGGATATTCTAATATTAAGCGACGGCAAGACTGGCCACCTGCGCCAGAGCCAGGCGCTTGCCGGAATAGCCAGGGATTGCCTTAAAGACAGGGGCATAAACGCCAATATTAATATAGTAGAAGTAAAGTTTAAAAATAAATTTTCCAGGTTCGCCCAAACCTTCAGCAGTATTTTTGCGGGTAAATATATATGCCAGGGTTGCATGTGGTGCCTGAAGACATTCCTGGAAGAGGATGTTTATGAGTCGTTAGTAAAGATTAAGCCTGACATTGTTATTTCTGCGGGCGCCTCAGTTGCCCCTGTGAATTATGTAATCTCTGGAGAGAATTTAGCCAAATCCATCACGATTATGCGGCCGTCTGTCTTGAGCACAAAGAGGTTTAACCTGACGGTGATGAGCTTGCACGATGACCCCCCGCGAAAGAAGAGTATTGTGGCGATTGAGGGCGCATTAAACTTGATTAACGCAGATTACCTGAAAGAACAGGGAGAACTTCTTAAGGCGCAAGTTAAAACCAGCAAAGAAATAGTGCTGGGGGCGTTGATAGGGGGCGATTCTAAGGATTTTTCGCTGAGCCAGGATTTGATGCAGGTAATATCCAGCCAGATTAAAAAATGCCTTGAGAAATTTGACGCGGAAATTTTGATTACTACTTCACGCAGGACTTCGCCCGCGGCAGAAGGTTTATTAAAAAAAGAATTCATTGGTTACCCGCGCTGCGGTTTGCTCGTTATCGCTAATGAAAAGAATATCCCCGAGGCAGTAGGGGGGATATTGGCATTGAGCAATATAATTATTATTTCTCCTGAAAGCATATCTATGATTTCAGAGGCGGTAAATAGCGGCAAATATGTATTCGTTTTTGATGCCCCGGGCTTAAGCAGGAAACACCGCAGGTTCCTTGAGCATTTTGCCGGGAATAAATATATTTATTTAGTTAAACCTGATGCCTTGGCAGACAAAATCGCAGAAATATTGTTAAAGAGGCCTGAAGTTCACATTTTAAGAGATAATCTTTTAGTAACTGAGGCAGTAAAGAAAATATTATGAAAATCCTGCAAATATTACCTGAACTTAATGTAGGCGGAGTTGAAACAGGCACGCTTGACCTGGCTAAATACCTGGTTGGGGCAGGGCACAAGGCAGTAGTGGTTTCAAACGGCGGCGAGCTGGTAAAGGAACTTGAGTCTTTCGGAGCCGTCCACTATCAATTGCCCGTGCATAAGAAATCAATCTTTACGATAATAAAGATGATTCCGGAGTTAGCCAGGATTATTAAAAAAGAAGAGATTGATATCGTGCACGCGCGTTCGCGCGTGCCTGCGTGGATAGCGTATTTTGCCTGCCGCAAAACAAACACGGTATTTATTACCACCTGCCACGGTTATTATAAGAAGCATGCCTTCAGTTTTCCGATGGGCTGGGGGAGGCGGGTGATTGTTTTAAGTAATGTTATTGCCCGCCATATGATGGAAGACTTTGGGGTTCCCCACGAGCGCTTAAAATTAATACCGCGCAGCGTGGATTTGGATAAATTTAAATATACGAGCCCCGATAAAAAAAGGAAAGACGAATTCAATATAGGAATAATAGGAAGGATTACTCCCATAAAGGGGCACTTGCATTTTATCAAAGCCATGGCTTATGTAGCAAGGAGCACGCCAAGGCTTAAAATATGGATAGTAGGAGACGCGCCCCGCTCTAAAGAAGCATACAAAGAACAGGTGCAGGTTTTGGTAAAACGCCTGGGCCTATGGCACTCCACGCAATTTCTGGGTAACCAGCGGGATATCCCTGCCATATTGGCTCACCTTGACCTCCTGGTATTAGCCACTACTACGCACGAGGCATTCGGCAGGGTGATTGTGGAAGCGCAGGCCTGCGGCGTGCCGGTTGTGGCTACGCGCGTCGGAGGGGTCATTGATATTATTGAAGATAATAAAACAGGCCTCTTGGTTGCCCCTGCTGACCCCACAAGCATTGCTGAGGCGGCGATAAAGATATTTAAAGATGCAGAGCTTGGCCGCACCCTGGCGGAAAACGCTTATAAAAAAGTGCAGGAAAAATATAATATAAAATTAATGGCAGAAAGCACCATTGATGTCTATAAGGGCGCGCTTAGCAATTTTCGGATTTTGATTATTAAATTCAGCTCTTTAGGCGATATTATCCTTTCTACCGCCGCTTTAAGGGCGATAAGGCAGAAATTCTCGCAAAATTATAAAATTACTGTTTTGGTAGGCGAGGAATCAAAGGACCTGCTTTTTAACTCTCCATATATAGACGAGTTATTGGTCTGCGATTTCAAAAATAGGGACAAAGGCATGGCAGGGCTTTTGAAACTAGGCGACACCTTGAGGAAGAAGAACTTTGATATAGTAATTGATTTACAGAATAACCGCAAGAGCCATATCCTGTCTTTTCTTACCCTTGCCCTAAACCGTTATGGATACGATAACCATAAATTAGGTTTTTTACTTAATCACCGCATAAAAGACAATAAGCCCCTGTTAGACCCGATAACTCATCAGTTCAGGATATTGAAGATGCTGGATATAAAATCGGATGACCCCCGGCTTGAGCTCTGGCCGACGCCGCAGGACCAGGATTACATAGAAGAATTTTTAAAAACCGAGTGGTTGAGCGCCAATCATATTCTCATAGGGATAAATATAAGCGCAAGTATAGGATGGCCCAGCAAAAACTGGCCTTTGCACCATATCGCTAAACTCTGCGAAGAATTATCCCGCAAGGATATACGCGTTGTCATTACCGGTACCCAGAAAGATTTACCAGAGGTTAATGCGTTAATAAACATGCTTAAGAATATCAAGATAATAAACGCCTGCGGCAAGACTACCGTTAACCAGCTTGCCTGTTTAATCAAAAAATGCGCTGTATTTATTTCTCCGGATTCAGCGCCCCTGCACGTGGCGGCAAGCCAGGGTGTGCCTTTTATCGCGCTTTTCGGCGCGACCGACCCCCGCCGGCATTTGGCCCCGGTAGAAGATTGCGCGGTGATTAAAAAAGATTTAAAATGCAGCCCTTGTTACAAATCAAATTGCAAAATTAATAAATGCATGGAGTCAATTAAGCCGGAAGAAATATTAGAGGCGATAGATAAGCTTTTAAAATGAACATCTTATATTTGACCAATCATCTTAACATCGGCGGTATTTCAAGCTACGCTTTGACTTTGGCAGGCGGCATGAAAAAGCGCGGCCACAATGTTTATATCGCTTCAAGCGGCGGAGAAACAGTTCCCAGGTTTACCCGCGAGGGTGTAGAATATATACCCATACCGCTTAAAACAAAATCAGAAGTAAGCTACAAGATTTTGCTCAGCAGGTTTAAATTACTTAAGGTTATAAAAGAGAAGAACATTGATATTATCCACGCCAATACCCGCGTAACACAGGTATTAAGTTTTTTGATTCAGCGCGCCTGCGGCAGGCCTTATATTTCCACCTGCCATGGGTTTTTTAAAAAAAGGCTCTTCCGCAGGATTTTTCCCTGCTGGGGGGATAAGGTTATTGCTATAAGCCAATCCGTAAAAGAGCATTTAATTCGGGATTTTAAAGTTAATGAAGCGGACATAATAGTTATACATAGCGGTATAGATATAAATAAGTTCAAAGCCCAGAGCCCGGAGGATAAGCCTGATTCAAAAAAGAAGCTGGGATTAAAAGATGCGCCGGTCATAGGGATTGTGGCAAGGCTCTCCGAAGAAAAAGGCCATACTTATCTTATTAAGGCAATGCAGGAAGTTACTGCTAACGTTCCTGACGCGCAGCTACTTATCGTCGGAGAAGGCAGGACAAAAGAGGCGTTGGTAAAGCTGGTTAAGTCGCTTGGCCTAGATAAGAGCGTATTTATTTTTCCTCCGGTTGGGGATACACAGGAAGTATTATCCTGTATGGATTTATTTGTTTTACCTTCTTTAAAAGAGGGGCTTGGCCTTGCATTAATGGAGGCAATGGCTTGCGGGATTCCCGCAGTTGGCTCGGGTGTCGGAGGCATCAAGAGCCTTATCCAGGACGAGATTAATGGCTTGTTAGTTAGGCCAGCTGATAGCCGGGAATTATCACGCGCGATATTAGAATTGCTTAAAAATCCAGATAAAGCAAAATCCCTGGGAGAGAATGCCAGGATATTTATAAACCAGAATTTTTCGCAAGATAGGATGGTTTCGCAAACCGAAGGAGTATATCTAGAGTGCCTAAACGTAAAGTATTAATTACATTTTTTAGTTTAATCGCGATATTTTTAATTTTTTCGGTAAACTTTATCCGCGGTAAATATGTTGCGCCTATAGCTATGTATCATTCGGTTACGCCTTTTGCCGCTCCTCAAAACAGGCTTGCCATAACAGACGCGACCTTTGACCGCCAGATGCATTTCTTAAAGAGCCGCCGGTATAATGTTGTGCCTTTAGAAACGCTTGCCGCTATGATAAGGGAAAAGAAAAAGATCCCCCCGAAAACCGTCAGCATAACCTTTGACGACGGGTATAAAGATAATTATATTTACGCTTTCCCCATATTAAAAAAATATAACCTGCCCGCGGCGTTGTTCATTATTACCGATGAAGTAGGGAGGCCTGACAGGGTAAGCTGGGCAGAGGTTAAAGAAATGCAGGATTCAGGTTTAATTACGATTGGCAGCCATACCCTCGGGCCGGACCCGTTAACAAAATATAAAACTAAAGAAGAAGTAAAAAGACAGATATTTGATTCTAAGAAACTATTAGAGGAAAAGTTAGGGCGCCAGGTCAACACATTTAGTTATCCGGAAGGCCGGTTTACCGATTGGATAAGGCAATTAGTTGTTGATGCCGGGTATAAATGCGCCGTGGCCACTAACCCAGGGAAGAAATTCCCCAGCGACGATATATTTGCTTTAAAGAGGCTGAGGATTTCTGCAAACTGCCATAATTTATTCGTCTATTGGGCAGAGACCAGCGGCTACTATAACCTTATGCGGGAGTATAGGCATAAGTAAAAAATGAAAGAAACCATAAAAAAAATCCTGATATTTAATGTTAACTGGCTGGGGGACGTGCTTTTTTCCACGGCCACAATAAGGAACATCCGGCTTAATTACCCGGATAGTTATATCGCCTGTGTGATACCAAGCCATTGTTACCCTATTTTAAAAGGCAACCCCCATCTTAATGAAATTATCATATTTGACGAGAAAGAGCGGCACAGAAGCACGCTGTCTAAATTAAAATTTGTGCAATTGCTCAAAAGTAAAGAATTTGATATGGTTTTCCTGCTGCACCGTTCGCTGACAAGGGCGCTTATCTGCCGGTTGGCGGGTATCCCGCACAGGATCGGCTATTATACGAAAAAACGCGGCTTTCTTTTGACCAAACGCGTTACGCCTGTCGGCAAAGACAGCATGCACCGTATAGATTATTACCTGAATGTTATTGAAAAAGCAGGCTTAAGGGTAGAAGACAGGTACCTGGAATTTTTCTTTGATGAGGAAGATGCGAAGGCCGTAGATGATTTACTGGCAAAGAAATCCATAACCAAAGATGATTTGCTCGTTGTCATAAATCCGGGCGGCAACTGGATGCCCAAGCGCTGGCCCGAAGAGTATTGGGCCATATTAGCGGACAAATTAATCAGCGAACTTGGCGCCAAGGTAATTATCACTGGAAGCCATAATGATATATCTGTCGCGAAAAATATAGCCAGCCTTATGAAAGAAAAACCCGTTATAGTAAGCGGCGTATTTAACCTGAAACAGTTAGGCGCGTTGTCAAAGAGGGCGGATTTATTTATTACCGCGGACACAGGGCCTTTGCATATCGCAAATGCCGCGGGAGCCAAAAGAATTATCGCGTTGTTCGGCCCGACCTCCGCGATGATAACCGGGCCTTACCCCTTAAAGAATATAGCCGTATTGTCAAAGGATGTCGGCTGCAAGATACCCTGTTATGTTGTTAACTGCAAAGATAACCGGTGCATGAAAGCAATTGTTCCTGATGATGTAATGAAGGAGGCCCGCAAATTCGGGCTTACATCAAGATGACGGATAAAATATTGTTTATTACTCTTAGCAATATCGGAGACTGCATACTTAGCCTTCCGGTTTTAGATGCTTTAAAAGAAAACTTTACCCAGGCGGAAATTACTGTTTTATCCGGCCCCCGCCCGCAAGAGATATTCCAGGATAACCCCAATATAAATAAGCTTATTGTTTTTGACAAGCGCTCTAGCATAAAAGAAAAAATAAAATTATTTAATACGTTAAGAAAAGAGCGCTTTGATATGATTATTGATTTACGCAATAGTTTCCTGGGCGCTATCCTTCCTGCCAAATATAAAATATCGCCTTTCCTGGATATCCCTGAACACGTAAAGCATATGAAACAGAGGCATTTATTCAGGCTGCAAAGCTTGAGCTCCAAATTAAAGACTTCTGCCGCTATCCGCAGCTCTATTTATATAAAACCCGAAGACGAAAAATATATTAATAATATACTCAAAGAAAATAATATAACGGGCGACGACACTATAATTATTGTCGCGCCCGGCGCCAGGAGCCACATCAAGAGGTGGGGGCAGGATAAATTTGTGGAACTGATCCCGTCTTTAATCAGGGAATTCGGAGCGAAGATAATTTTGGCGGGGGATAAAGCCGACGCGCCTAATAATAAATACATAGCCGGCCGCCTAGGGCACCAGGTTTTAGATTTAAGCGCAAAGACCAATATCGCGCAGCTGGCAGCTTTATTAAAGAAATCGCGCCTGGTTATTACCAATGACAGCGCTATATTGCATATGGCCGGTTATTTAGACATACCGACGCTGGCTATTTTTGGCCCGACCAATGAGATAAAATACGGCCCCTGGCCCGGAGTATCTTCCATAGTTAAAAAAGATATTTTTTGCAGGCCTTGCGAAAAGGCGCAGTGTAAATTTGGCACGCTTAAATGCCTGCAGCTTATAGGGGCCGAAGATGTATTAAAACAGGCAAGGAGCTTATTGGCTCATAACCCCGAACCTACCGCCTATAACCAAAAAGGGGATTTAGAACGCATACTTATTGTGCGCACAGACAGGATAGGGGACGTGCTTTTATCAACGCCGGTAATTAAAGCGTTCAGGGATAATTACCCTCATGCCTACATAGCGATGATGGTGAGCCCTTATGGCAAGAGTGTAGTAGAAGATAACCCCTATTTGGATGAAGTTATAGTTTATGACAAAGACGCTAAACATAAGAGCTGGCCGAGGTCTTTAAAATTTGCGCGAAATTTAAAGAAGAAGAAATTTGACGTGGCTGTTATCTTGCATCCGACTAACCGCGTGCATCTTGTAACTTTTTTTGCGGGCATACCCCGCAGGGTTGGTTATGACCGGAAGCTCAGTTTTTTGCTTACAGACAGGATAAGGCATACCAAACAGTCGGGCCAAAAGCATGAATCGGAGTATGCTTTGGATCTGGCCAGGTATCTGGGGGTTGAGCCGAAAGATAAAAATATATTTTTATCTGTAAAACCGGCGTTAGAGGAGCGTGTAGCAGAATTATTAAAAGAAGAAGGAGCAGGAAGGAGTGACAAGTTACTGG
>JAQTVG010000022.1 GCA_028706895.1 Candidatus Omnitrophota bacterium | reverse complement strand
CGCTCTTGTTGAAGGTATAAATTTCGTCAAGAAACACAAGCGCAGGACCCAGCAGGACGATAAAGGCGGTATTGTGCCGATAGAGCTGCCAATCAGTATTACTAACCTTATGCTGGTCTGCAAGAGTTGCAACCGCGGCAGGAGAGTAGGATTTACGGTTTTAAAAGACGGCACCAAAACAAGAATTTGCAAAACGTGCAAAGAGGCGATATAAAATGACACCGCGCTTATTAGAACAATACAAGAATGAAATTGTACCTAAGATGATGGAGGTCTTTTCCTTAAAAAATAAGATGGCGGTCCCGCGCATGGATAAAATAGTAATAAATATGGGAGTAGGCGAGGCCCTGCAGGATGTAAAGATTCTGGATAAGGCAATGGAAGACCTTGCTGTGATTACCGGGCAAAAACCTATCATAAGGCGGGCAAAAAAAGCGATTGCGAATTTTAAGATCAAGCAAGGCCAGGCTATCGGATGCAAGGTTACCCTTAGAAGGAAGATGATGTATGAATTCCTTGACAGGCTAATAAGCATTGCCTTGCCGCGTATACGCGATTTCCGCGGTATAAACCCTGACTCTTTTGACAAGGCGGGGAATTATACCATGGGCCTTACAGAGCAAAGCATATTCCCCGAAATAGATTATGATAAAGTAGGCCGTGTCCAAGGCATGGATATTACTTTTGTAATTAAAAATGCTAAATCCACGGAACATGCGCGTGAGTTGTTGAAATTATTCGGCATGCCTTTTAAAACAGCTACTGATTAAAAAGAGTATATAAAAAATGGCTAAAAATTCACAGATAGCAAGATGGAAGAGGACTCCGAAATTTTCCAGCCGCAAATATAACAGGTGTTCTATTTGCGGAAGGTCCGGAGGTTATTTAAGAAGGTTTCAGCTTTGCCGTATTTGTTTCAGGGAACTTGTATGGCAGGGGTTAATACCCGGCGTCAAGAAGGCAAGCTGGTAACTAAAAAATAAGAAATTGGGGGTTAAATGTCCAGGACCGATTTAATCGCAGATACTTTTACCATGATTCGTAACGCCATTATGGCGAAAAAAGAAGATTTGGATGTACCCGCTTCTAAACAGGTAAAGTCCATTTTAGAAATCCTGAAAAAAGAGAATTACATTGATAATTTTAAACTGATAGAGGATAAGAAGCAGGGGTATTTAAGGGTTTATTTAAAGTATACATCAGGAAAACCGGCAATAAAGAGTATAAAGCGTATATCTAAGCCGGGATTACGCGTATATGTTAAAAACGATAAGATCCCTTCTGTTTTAAGGGGAAGGGGCTTAGCGATTGTTTCAACCTCTAAGGGCATTACTACGGGAGAGGAAGCAAAAAGCCTGGGCCTGGGCGGTGAAATAATCGGTTATGTTTGGTAGGAGCAAATTAAAATAAACCATGTCAAGAATAGGCAAGAAACCATTAGTTATTCCGAAAGAAGTAAAAATAGAAGTTAATGACGGAGTAGTTTCTGTCACCGGCCCAAAAGGCAACCTGAAATATTCTTTATCATACCGTATCAGCATAGAGATAAAAGATGGCCAGCTATTTTTAAAACGGGCATCGGATTCCAAACCTGATAAATCCCTGCACGGTTTGTCCCGCGCTTTAATCTCTAATATGATTAAGGGAGTTACCGAAGGATATGTTAAAGAATTAGAAATAATAGGCGTCGGGTTTAAAGCGCAGGTTGCTGCTAACAAATTAACTATGCAGCTTGGTTTTTCCCATCCGGTGATTTTTCATATACCTGAGGGCATAAAGATAGAAGCTCCCAAGCCTACGCAGGTTGTTATCAGGGGTATTGATAAAGAGAAGGTAGGGGAGATTGCTTCAGAAATACGCGCCGTGTATCCACCCGAGCCATATAAAGGTAAAGGTGTCAGGTATTCCGGAGAATATGTAAAGAAAAAGGTCGGTAAAGCTCAAGCCACAGCGAGTAAATAATTATGAAAAATAAAAAAGAACTTGTAAGGTTTAAAAGGCATCGGCGTATCCGCATGAATATGTTTGGCACAGACTTAAGGCCGCGTTTAATCGTGCACCGCACTTTAAATAACCTTAGCGCCCAAATTATTAACGATGTCAAAAATGCTACGATATTTTCTTTATCCACTATGGATAAAGAAGTAAAACAGAAATTTGCTAAGCCCGGCAATGTAAAGGCGTCCGAATTATTCGGCGAGGTTTTTGCCAGGAGAGCAAAAGAAAAAGGCATCGGAAAAATAGTTTTTGACCGTGCAGGTTACGTGTATCAGGGCAGGATCAAGGCTTTTGCAGAGGCGTTGAGGAAAGGGGGGCTTGAATTCTAAAATGCAAGAATTAAAAATAGAGCAACACCCGGAATTAATAGAAAAAGTTATTACAATTAACCGCGTGGCCAAGGTAACCAAAGGCGGAAAGAAAATGTCTTTTAGCGCCCTCGTGGTTGTAGGGGATACCAAAGGCAACATGGGTTTTGCTTTAGGCAAAGCAAATGAAGTAGCGGACGCGATACGTAAAGGCCTTACAAAGGCAAAAAGAGAGCTTTTTAAGGTACCCTTGGAAGGTTCTACCATACCGCATGAAGTCGTGGGCGAATTTGGCGCAGCAAAGGTTCTCCTGAAACCTGCTTCTGAAGGAACAGGCGTAATTGCTGCCGGCCCGGTGAGGGCTGTTTGCGAGGCGGTAGGCATAAAAGATATCCTGACAAAATGCCTTAAATCAAATACTCCTTTAAACGTAATCAAAGCAACTGTGGTGGGTTTAAAAGACTTAAAGGTCACGCAAAAATGAAAACAAATAAAATAAAAACTAAAAGAAATTCAAAAGCTTCAACGAGAGATAAGGTTTCTCCTGAAGAGAGAATAGCGCTTAATACTTTAAAGGTGCCCAGGGGCGCTCATAAACGCAAGAAAATTTTAGGCAGGGGCCCTGGTTCCGGGCATGGAAAGACTTCTACGCGGGGCAGCAAAGGCCAGACTTCCCGCTCAGGAAAACACAAATATCTGGGATTTGAGGGCGGGCAAATGCCTTTGATTCGCAGGATAGCTAAAAGAGGATTTACGAGCAGGGCAAAAATAGAATATCAGCTTGTCCATCTAAGGGACCTTACCAGAATAAAAGAAGAAACAATAAGCCTTGACCTGTTAAAGGAAAAAGGGCTGATTAAAGACAAGTCTAAATTAGTAAAAATATTAAGTGACGGGGAAATCAAGAATCCCATTAGTATCCAGGCCCATGCAGTTTCAAAGAAGGCATTTGATAAAATTAAAAATGCCGGGGGCAAAGTAGAATTAATCAATAAATAGAAAAATATATTTTTTATGTTTAGCGCGCTCCTTAATTCATTTCGTATACCTGACCTTAAAAGGCGGATTATAATAACAGCTATACTTATCGCGGTCTATCGCGTCGGCTGTTATGTACCGACCCCGGGCATAGACGGATCGGCATTGGCTGAATTTTTTGGCCGCATGGCAAAAACACAAGGCGGGGCGCTCTTTGGTATAATCAATATGTTTTCAGGCGGCGCAATGGAAAGGTTGACCATCTTTGCTTTAGGGATAATGCCGTATATTTCCGCCTCCATTATATTGCAGCTATTGACCGCGGTTGTGCCTGCATTGGAAAAATTGGCAAAAGAAGGCAAAGCCGGATATGAAAAGATAAACCAATACACACGTTACGGGACAGTGGCGCTTTCAATAGTCCAGTCTTTCTTTATAGCTATGTGGTTAGAAGACCCGGCGCGTTTTGAAGGCTTGAAAATAGTTTTACAGCCCGGATGGGGCTTCAGGATTCTTACAGTGCTTACCTTAACTACCGGTACGATATTTATTATGTGGTTAGGTGAGCAGATACAGGAGAAGGGCATAGGCAATGGTATATCGCTGGTTATTACCTGCGGTATTATTTCCAGGATTTGGCCGGCGATGGACCAGCTATTTATCCTGATTTCTCCTTTTTCGCCTGCCCGCAGGCAAATCCAGCCGTTTACTCTGCTGATTATGGCGGTTTTGCTTGTAGGGGTAGTATTTTCGGTAATTATGATAACTCAAGGGGTCAGGAAAATCCCTGTCCAGTATGCGCGCAGGATTGTGGGAAGGAAAATCTTCGGCGGACAGAGCACATATATTCCTTTAAAAGTAGATACTTCAGGAGTTATTGCTATCATTTTTGCGCAGTCCATAATACTTTTCCCTGCGACTGTAGCTTCATTTATACCTAATCCCGCATTCCAAAGCTGGGCGCAGGGGTTAGTGAGGGGGCATTTACTTTATACGGTTGTATATTCACTGCTCATTATATTCTTCTGTTATTTTTATACCGCTATCGTATTTAATCCCGTGGATTTATCTGATAATATGAAAAAATACGGCGGTTTTATACCCGGCATACGGCCCGGAGCGCCCACTACCCAATTTCTAGATTATGTAATGACGAGGATAACCCTGGCTGGGGCGATATTTATCGCTTTTATCGCCATATTTCCCGATTTCCTTATGGCGTGGCTAAAGGTGCCGTATCTGGTTGCGTCTTTTTTTGGAGGCACAGGTATACTTATTACGGTAGGCGTTGTATTAGACACATTGAAGCAGGTAGAATCTCATCTTCTGATGCACCATTACGAAGGTTTTATTAAGGGTGGGCACTTAAGAGGCAGAAGATAAAGGTATTATTTAAAATATGCAAATGATTCTTTTAGGCCCTCCCGGAGCGGGAAAGGGCACGCAAGCCAAGACATTAGCCGAGAGATTAAAATTACCGCACATATCTACCGGTGATTTGTTAAGGCAAAATGTATCCTCCGGGTCAGAATTGGGAAAGCTCGCCAAAGATTTTATGAATAAAGGAGCTCTGGTCCCGGATGAATTGGTTACCCGGATGTTAGGCGAGCGTATCAACAAGCCGGATGTCAAAGGTGGTTTTATTTTAGACGGTTATCCGCGCAATATCAGCCAGGCAGAAGCGCTGGATGATATGCTAAGCAAGAAAAATAAAGAGATAGATTTTGTAGTTTACCTTGATACGAGCGAGCCGGTAGTTATACAGCGGCTCTCCGGACGCCTGGTTTGCAGTTCCTGCGGCGCAAATTTTCATACAACGAATATGCCGCCCAAGGTTGCTATGGTCTGTGATAACTGTAATGGGAAACTTTACCAGAGAAGTGATGATAACCCCGGGACTATAAAGAAACGGCTCCAGGTGTACCTGGAAGAATCATCTCCATTGATTAAATATTATTCTGACAGAAATAAGCTTCACCGCCTTTCGGCAGATGGGGACAAGGATATTGTTTTAAATGAAATTATTGATTTAGTAGAAAAAAGCAATGATACCGATAAAGTCTGAAGAAGATTTAAAAATGCTGAATAAGTCAGGTAAAATTTTATCTAAAATAATACACAAGCTGCAAAAGTTTGTGCGGCCGGGCATCTCTACAATTGAGATTGACCGGATAGCGGAAAAATTAATACAGGCCGAATCTGTGGTATCCGCTTTTAAGGGCTACGAAGGGTTCCCCGCAAATATATGCACTTCCATTAATGAAGAAGTTGTGCACGGCATACCCGGTAAAAGGGTGCTTAAAGAAGGGGATATTTTAGGTTTGGACGTAGGCGTAAATTACGAAGGCTATTTTTCCGACGCTGCTATTACATTGCCTGTGGGGCGCATAGATGCCGAACGCAAGAAGTTAATTGAAGTGACAAGGCGCGCTTTGTCTGAAGGCATAAAACAGGCGCGGGTAAACAACCATTTATCCGATATCTCTTACGCGATACAGAGATATGTAGAAGCAAACGGCTTCTCGGTAGTAAGGCAATTCGTGGGCCACGGTATAGGCCATAATCTGCATGAAGACCCCCAGATACCGAATTTCGGCTTGCCGCACCAGGGCGATGTGTTAAAAGAGGGCATGGTTTTTGCGATTGAGCCGATGGTAAATATGGGGACATGGGAATGCAGGATTGCCGATAACGGCTGGACCGCAGTCACGAAAGATGGTTTTGCCTCTGCTCATTTTGAACATACGGTAGCAATCACGGAAAACGGGCCGAAAATTCTGACGAATTAACTTTAATTCTTTTAAGGAATTTTAGGATATGCCTAAAGAAGATTTAATTGAGACCGAAGGAAAGGTGACCGAGGCATTGCCTAATGCCATGTTCCGGGTTGAATTGGAAAACGGGCACCAGGTATTGGCGCATGTTTCAGGCAAGATGCGTATGAATTTTATAAGGATACTACCCGGCGATAAAGTAAAACTTGAATTATCTCCTTATGATTTAAGCCGGGGAAGGATTACTTTTAGGGTCAAATAAAAAAGGGTGTAAACTTATGAAGGTAAAAGCCTCAGTAAAAAAGATTTGCGACAAGTGCAAAATTATCAAGAGAAGGGGTATTGTCAGGGTAATTTGCACTAATCCAAAGCACAAACAAAGACAGGGTTAAAACCGGAGCGAAGAAAAAATGCCAAGAATTCTGGGTGTAGATATACCTAAGGAAAAAAGAATTGAAATATCTTTGACGTATTTGTACGGGATAGGCAGGAAATTGTCTAATAAAATCCTTAAAGAGGCCGGTATCAGCCCGGATAAGCGCGCTAAGGATTTAAATGAAGATGAAGTTTCGCATTTGACCAACACCATACAAAAAAGCGGTTATAAAGTTGAAGGTGACCTGCGCCGTGAAATTTCACAGAATATAAAAAGGCTTATGGATATCGGTTCATGGCGGGGCATGCGCCATAAAAAAGGCCTGCCTGTAAGAGGCCAGCGTACCCGCACAAATGCAAGAAGCAGGAAGGGGCCTAAGAAGGGCGGCTTAACGGTTGTAAAGAAGCCTGAAACAAGGGCGGCAGCACCTGCAGCTAAACCAAAAGGAGCATAAAAATAAATGGCAATAAAAGATAAGGCAAAAAAGAAAAAGATTGCAAGAGGCGTCACCAGCGGCATAGCCCATATCCAGGCAAGTTTTAATAATACTATAATTACTATAACCGATAAACAGGGCAACGCCCTTGCGTGGTCTGCTCCCGGTATTGTAGGTTATAGCGGTTCAAAAAAATCCACCCCTTTTGCGGCGCAGATTGCCGCTACTGACGCAGCAAGAAAGGCCAAAGAAATAGGTATTAAGGAAGTAGAAGTGTATGTAAAAGGCCCGGGTTCAGGCAGGGAATCAGCCATAAGGGCGCTGCAGGCATCCGGATTAACCATAACCACTATCAGGGATGTAACGCCTATTCCTCATAATGGTTGCCGCGCAAGAAAGAGAAGGAGAGTATAAAGTAATGGCTCGCTATATAGACGCTGTTTGTAGATTGTGCAGGCGTGGAGGGGAAAAGCTGTTTTTGAAAGGCACAAGATGCAATACCCCGAAATGCGCTATTTCTAAAAGGGCATTTGCTCCTGGCCAGCATGGACAGGCTAGGCAGAAGCTTTCTAACTATGGTTTGCAGTTAAAAGAGAAACAAAAAGCAAAATGGATGTACGGGGTTTTGGAAAGGCAATTCCGCAGGTATTTTGAAACCGCGTCTAAAACAAAAGGCGTAACAGGCAAGGTGTTATTGCAGTTATTGGAAAGAAGGCTTGATAATGTTGTATTCAGGATGGGTGTTGGTATTTCAAGGGCCCAGAGCCGGCAGGTTGTGCGCCATAACTTTGTATATGTAAATTCTAAGCGCGTAAACATACCGTCTTATTCTGTAAAACAGGGAGATATCATCCAGATAAAGGCAAAAGAGAAGGCGCAAAAGAAAATTAACGACAATCTTGAATTATCGTCTGAAAGGTCTGTCCCTTCATGGCTTGAATTTAACCGCCAGGAATTAAAAGCGAAGGTCGTAAGGTTACCGGAAAAAGAAGATATACAACAACCGATCCAGGAACAGTTAATAGTAGAGTTATATTCAAAATAAGTTTTAAAGGATTAGCAATTTTTATACATTTATTTAAGGAGGTAAGATGGGTATAAAATGGAGAGATTTTCAACTACCGAAGAGGTTAGAATGCGACGAATCCACCTTTACCGATACCTATGGTAAGTTTTCCGCAGCTCCCTTTGAGAGAGGCTATGGCGTGACTTTAGGTAATTCTCTGAGAAGGGTACTGCTTTCTTCTATAGAGGGCAGTTCAGTGACTTCGGTTAAGATACAGGGGGCACAGCATGAGTTTTCTACTATACCGGGTGTGCTTGAGGATGTACCTGAGATAATCCTGAATATAAAAAACCTGGTTTTGAATTCCCGTTCAAAAATACCGAAGACCATATATATAAAGAAGAATACCAAAGGCGAGATTAAGGCAAAGGATATAGAGGTAGACGAAACAATAGAAATAATCAACCCGGAATTACATATCGCTACCTTGACCAAGGATGCAAAATTTAATGTTGAAATGGAAGTAGCCAGGGGCCGCGGCTATGTGCCTTCAGAATTAAACAAAAAAGAAGGGCTTCCTATAGGAGTGATCCCGATAGACTCAATATTTACTCCCGTTAAAAGAGTAAATTATTATGTTGAGAATACGCGTGTCGGACAGAGGACAGATTACGATAAGCTAATACTGGAAATCTGGACAAACGGCGCGATAAACCCGAAAGACGCGCTTCTGTATGCATCTAATATACTGCAGAGGCACTTAGATATCTTTGTGAACTTTGGACAATTGCCTGAAGACATAGAAGAAGAACCGGAAATGACTAAGGAAGAAGTTGTTTTATACGAGAAACTAAGATTGCCTATATCCGAACTTGAATTATCAGTGAGAAGCTCCAATTGCCTTAGGGAAGCAAATATTAAAACCATTGCTGATTTAGTCAAGAGGTCAGAAGAGGAAATGCTCGGTTTTAAAAACTTCGGCAAGAAATCCCTGGTTGAAATCAAAGAACTTTTAGCGGGAATGGGTTTGGCCTTAGGCATGCAGGTTGACCCTAAAAAACTAAAAAAATAATATAAGCGAGGGCATAAAGTAATGAGACACGCCAATGTGAGATTACAATTGAACCGTTTTACGAGCTGGCGCAAGGCAACATTGATAAGCTTAGCCAGAGCCTTGCTTATACACCAGAGTATTAAGACTACAAGCGCAAAAGCCAAAGCAGCAAAGCCTTTGGTAGAAAAGCTTATATCTTTAGGTAAGAAAAATTCTCTTTCTGCAAAGAGGCAGGCCTATAGTATATTAGGCGCACACCAACTGGTAAGCTTGCTTTTTAAAGAAATCGCCCCGCGTTTTACCGGTAGAAGAGGCGGGT
>JAQTVG010000021.1 GCA_028706895.1 Candidatus Omnitrophota bacterium | reverse complement strand
GCATAGGTTTTTAACATTTTTATCCGCTTCTTGTAATCTTTTTTATCCTGTTCTGTTAGGGCAAGAATAAACATAGGTGGGCATTGCCTCATCTTCCCCATACAGTAGTCAGCAGTAATCACTCCACCAACAATGTGCTTTCTTGTCCCTTGTTCAACTTCAATTATCGCCTTAATGCTATTATCGTCCTTTCTCCGGAATACTAAATCAGGATTATACGATGCGCCATCAAAACAGAATTTGTTTTCGGATTCAGTGCTTATCCTGAATATGCCACCAAACTCCTTCTTGAGCGCAGCAATAACTGGTTGGCTGCTTAACTTTGTCATTTTATCTTATTCAGTTCTGGCTGCAATATCTTATATAGAATTTCCAGTTTATCAACCGCCCATTTCTTTAGTTCTTCAGTCATACTCCCTTCCTGTTTCTCAATATATAGCCTTGACCAATGTCTATTCCAATCTTTCTGGAAAACGACCTTTTCTCCAGTTTTCTGCTCAATTTCAGATTTGAATTTCTCCAAAGAAACCATCATTTCGGAATTAAGAGCTTTGTCGCCCTTCTCAAAATGCAGCCCCACCTCAAAGCTATCCCTCGGACGCCCGTGAAACGCCCACTCGAAATGAACACCACCAACTCCTGTTGATATTTGATACCACGACTGAGGTAGCGATTTAGGATATTGGCGAGGAATTTTAGCGTTTAGCCTGGCTGACAAGTCCTTATAAAACTTAACGTACTCCTGTTGAGTCAACGTTAACTCGTTAATCTCTTTTCTCTCTGCCCCAACAACAATCTCCTCAACCTCAGGAACGGGAATAAGAATGTTTGATTCAAAGGCAATTGTGTCCTTATCTATAGAATAAGGCGTGAGTTTCACGCAAATGATATTCACGTTAAATTTCCGAAGCCACACTACTGCCGATGCCACTTCTGGCCGGAATTCTTTGGATACCAGGATTATTCTTGGCTTATCGCTTAACTCTTCAAAATCTTCGTTCTCTATAAAATCGACAATCTTGTTCCCTGCCTCTTCTATATTGCAAACGACGCCTTTCTTCTCAAGATATTGCCTATACAATTCTGCGACATCTTCTAATGTTAAATTAGAACAATAGGCCGCATACTTTATGGCTTGTAATTCAACGGTCTTGCCACTATCGTCCCTCTTCAACTCTACAATAACTATATTTCCGTTCCTGTCAATCGCCAATAAATCAAGTCTCTCATCCGTCTTATCGAACTTATCATATTCGGTGCTCAAAATCAGCAGTTCCTCACCCAAAATATCAGGATAGTTCTCAACCCATTTCTCGATATCTTGCCGTTCGAGAATGTTGTGCGACTTCAAATCTGTTTCCTTGTATAACGAAATCTTTTTTGAATTTTTGCTATAAGTAAATAGCATTGCTTTCCCTCCTGCTTTTATGGGCAAATTTCATCAAGAAACCTGCTCTGTTTTTTGTCCAGCATTTTTCTATCGTGCATATGTATTTCTTGACCGGTGCGCTGTTTAGCCCAGGTCAAATAAACACCAACCTTCGCTCTTGTCAAAGAAACATAGAATAAACGCCTTTTTTCTTCAATATTACTGGTATATGTTCCAGGTATTATGTCATCTTCTAAAGCAGGAATAAACACAATGGGTGCTTCGCATCCTTTAGCAGAATGCATAGACATCACACGGACTTCTTTTGGTTCTTTCTTATGTTTGTTCTCTAATTCGCCAGAATCGATGCGCTGCTCAAAATCCTCCAAAATGTCAGGAAGCTTCACAGCCTCATCTTGACCGTCAAATCTTTTTAGGTGTTCCAACAACTCATTGCACCCTTTGTCCTCTTTAGTTTCCGGCAAATATGCAAAGAACGATTCCGCTATATCTGAGAACTTTTTGATATTTTGTAAAGCGAGTAAATAGCTATGAAATGCTATGACTTTATTCCGCTGTCGCATTTTCCTAAATGCTTTGGGGTTCTGGGTGACATTCTCTATTACTTCCCACAAGCTGCTGTCTGAAGCTAACGCTTCTAATCGAAGATGTCTAATTGTTTCTGTACCTATCTGTTTGGCATAAGCAAGACATTGGCGCATACTAAGATTATCGTTGTTATTGACAAGCCATTTTACTGTTGCCATCAACCATACAAAATACTCTGTCTGGAATATATTGGAAACTGTAAGCTGTACATCGAGAGGGATATTGGCTTCTTTGAGAGCGATGATATAATCTTTAGCAATTTTGCTATCGGTAAATAAAATCATAATATCCTGGTATTGATATTTCTTATTAAGAAGGTCGAGGATTGTTGATACGAGCCATTCTTTCTCTGATTTCTTACTTTTCTTTAACAGGGTAACGACAAAACCTCTTTTGTCTTTGTTAAAAGGAATTAAGACCTTTTCGTGCACCCTTTTTTTATTATTCTGAATTAACTTCAACGCAGGTTCTATCACTTTAGGAGGACATCTTCTGCACAGTGTAATATATAAAAGACCCGCATTTTTATATTTCTTTGGGAAATCAATAATTCCCTGGGGTGCTGCGAATCTAAACGTTTCATAAATACACTGGTCATCGTCACCCACGATACACAGTCCTGTGGCGTCACCGCATATCTTCTCAACGAACTCCTGCTCCAATGGGCTAAGGTCTTGATACTCATCAACTAAAAGATACTGAGTCTTAGAATGAACCTCGGTTTTTACATCACTATATGAATCAATGAGGTCTATAGCTTTGTGAAGGACATCAGCCCAATCAACGGCGTTGTAAAATTCTAAGTTTTCGTGATAATGCTTTGAAAATTCTCTTAATGTTTTTATTTTTCCTGGGTCGCTCGACAAATGAGAAGGAATCCCCGCCTTAGACTTTTCTTGCAGCTGAGCGCATACATAATCCCTTATATCATTGCGATTCAATTTAACATTCTTGTGCCTCAAGTCCTCAACAACATCTTCCGTGAGAATACGCTGAATAATCCCATATACAGGCCTAAAGCCAGCCTTCAATCCTGCTCGCTGCAAATGATTCTTTAGAATACCCATAGCGAATCCGTGGAGAGTATTAACGTAAGGGAGCACGTCTGACTTAATCCCCGCTCGTTCCAATCTACTTCTCAACTCGCCAGCAGCGGCATTTGTGAATGTAATAGCGCAGATAGTATTTGATTGAATCTTCCGCTGATTAACCAATGCCTTAATTCGCTCAATAATGCAAAGCGTTTTCCCTGTTCCTGGTCCCGCCAGAACACGTAAAGGAGCCCCGAAATGCTCTACTACTTTTTGCTGCTCTTCAGTTAGCGTAATCGCAGACATTTTAGTAAATCCTAATCCTTATTCTTGTCCTTACGAGGCATTAGCTCAACCTGTAATTTTGCTCCCTTTTCGCTATATTTATCAACCGAGCCAAATTTAAATTCTGGCAACTTATAAGCATCGACGATATTCGATATATTCGTATGCTTCGCAATTTCAATATAATGGTCAGGGGCGTCTTTTCTGGCTAAACGCACAATATTGCCATCAATTGTTGGGAAGATTATCTGGTCATCTGCGTTGTAGTGAGGACTCCCGTGCTTATCATCCAAACGCAATAACCTAACAACGATAACTTGCTCGCCTTTGGGGATAATGATTTTTTGAACTGGGTCTATTTGGACAGAATACATAGAGAGCGTGCTACCAGTGCCCGCAACAACGCAGTTATAGTTCTGAATATTCAGCTCCTTATTAAAAATCCCTCCTGGCACTGACTCATCTTTATCATAAATACAGTATTGATAAATCCCTACTTCTCTAACAATTTCTTTATATCTATTTTCTGGAAATAACTTAAATATTTTAGCCATTTCTTAATTACCGTTTATTTGCGATATAATATTATTATATTTAAAATGGTTGCGATAGTCATAACCACAGTTAAAATACCGATGATGACATTACAAATAAGCAGTAGTTTATTGTATAACCCCGTCTTCTCATTGAAATCATTAATAATTTCCATAAATAATTTATTAGTATCATACTGGAGATTAAACATTTCTGTGTTGTTGGCTTTGTAATTACGATATTGTTTTTCTAATGCTTCAAATTTAACCTTTAAATCTTCTTTCTTCATCTCTTTCTCCTCCAGCGCCCTTACCGTCCACGGCATCCTGGCACCTGCTCTGTTCGGATAGTAACAGTTCAAATATTTCGCTTAGCCTTTCCTCTCCATCAGGCGTAGGCTCGTATTCAAGAGTTGCTTTTAATGGCTTGGCTTTTGGCTTAATTTTCTGAATTACTTGTTCATTTTTTAACAGTTGCGGTATCTACAATTTTGAGTAATACATCTATGAAACTACAAATTTTTAACGCATCTTCTCTTGAGAATTTATCAATTAATTTATGATGGGTCAAATTCCTAAAACTTAGCATTATGCCCCTGCAAATATGTGCCAGACCTTCTTGCTCTTCTGGTTCACCCTCTATTACTAATATGCTATTTGACGCCTCGTCTTTAATCGCCTCATTAACAAGTTTCACTCCCTCTTTACCTGTAATGCCTGATTTTTGCCTGATTGTATCTTCTAAAACTAACGTCGCTTGATTAATAACTCTGTCGAATTTACCTCTTGCAGTTAATAAGTCAAGGCATCTGTCTTTTAATTCTTGATTTTCAATAGCATTTATTAAACTTCCTAATTCCAATATCTTCTCATCTAAGTTATAGGTATATTTCAAATAAGAAATTAATTGCCTTATCCTTGTCGCAGATGCGCCATATACATATGTGTTAGTCATATGGTCAGAACGATAATATCGGTCTCTGGGAATCTTATAACTATCGAGTTTACTCCCTATAATCGCAGATATTTCATCTACAATTAAGTTGTAGTCATCGGCAATCAGGGCGTCAAAGGGGTTGCTTTTTACAGCCGGTAGAGATTCTGACAAACCCATTAGTCTTCCATAAAGACCTTTTAATTTTTCATAATCCATTTTACGCACTCCTTATATTTCTACGTCTATACTTTTCTTAACTCTTCATCTGTTAAGGTTATCTTATCCAAATACACTCTCTTTTCTGATGGGTCAGCAATAGTCCATTCTGTTGTAATACGACCGTCTAAATTCCCCCAATTAGTCATTCTCAGGAAAGGAATATCGGGAAAATAATCGATATCAAAAGGATAAGCGGGCTGTGGATGTAACAAGCCCACAAATAAGCAAGAGTTATTGTCCAGCACGACAAGCAAAATGGCAGAAATACTTTGACGACAAGGAACAATTTCACCTTTCTGGTCAAACTTGAAGAAAACAGAATTCTCCAATTCAGTTGTTTGAGATATGGGGGCATTCGGAATTCCAACGGGTATACTAATCTTTGTTTCGGACGTAAGTAACCATTTTGCTGCGTGTTTTCCCAATAATATAGTGGCAGCAGTATGAGTCGCCCCTATACATAGAAGACGTGGCATAGCATAATCTGCCATTTGCTCTGCCTTATCTTTTGCTTTCCCCTGAAGTTTAGGGGTAATCATTGAGAAGAACTTCGCCTCTCCATTAGTTGGCGTGTTACTTAGCCCTGATTTTTCCTCAATACTCTCAGTATTGCAGTGCGTCACTTCAATCAAAAACTTATCTTGATTGGATGAACACAGGAAGTCGACACCACCTTCGCCTATTATTTCAGCAATCTGTGGATTCAAGTTGTAACTTCTTGCGACAGAAAATATCGCTGCTTCAAATCTAACCCCATCAAGGTTGCTTTTCTCTCTTTGCTCTAATGCTTCTAGATGACCTGGATATTTAACGTTAAGATACGTCTTATAACTTTCGAGAACCTCATCTATTGATATACTTGTCCAATTCATTATTTAGAGTCAACCTTATATTTTCCCAAGTCTTCAAAAGTAGGGTATTTACCTGGCTCATAATTACTGATTAATTTGAAAAAATTCTTATAGTATGGGTCGTCTCTAATTCTTCCGTCCTCAGATGGTAGTAAGTTTGAATCCTTAAAGAAATACATCTCTCTGAAGGAATATTTCCTTAAATCGCTCTGTCTATAATATTCTACGCAAAATTCAAATACTGCTTCCTGTTCTTCCCCAATCGCTTTACCTATTATGAATTCTTTTTTAACATCCGTCATTTGGATGTCTGCTGGTGGTAACTCTTTAATATGCCAGCCAGGACTTTCAAGTGTCGCAAATTCTATTTCCTTTCCATCTTTCGAACAATAATAAATGTTTCTCTTTACGTAAACTTCTGTTGCTGGAAGAATGCCTATGTTTCGAACCAACATTGTGATTGTTCCGTCGTCTTTCCTAAAAGCCATAAAAGATACCTTTGGGTCAAGATGCTGTTTGTTAAGTTTCTGCAAATTACTAATCTCGTAATTATGCAGAATGAAAGTAGAGGTGGCAATAATAAGGGCGAGCACTGCGGCATTTTTTCTAAGCCAGATAAATAAACCTTTCCTTCGCTCTTGACCTCTCCCTTGGGATGGGGGTTTCTGCATCCTCAGACCTCCTTCCGTTTTAATCTATGGCTTAATCCCCATAAAATTAAAAAACTCGTTGTGCACCTTGTCATAATCTTTTATAATTTCGCTTATTCCTTCTAATTCAAATATTGATTTTCCTTTGTAATTGAACGTTGCATCATTGACCTTTTTAATGTGAGCAAAACCATTTCGCAATTCATTTACCTTACTTATTATTGTTTGAGAATCTGGACTAAATATCCCCAAATTAAAAACCACCTGCATTCTTTTACCGAACTCAATCTTTGATAGAGATTCTGATAATCTGCTAAGTTCTTTTTCTTCTAAAACGGACAACTTGATTAAATAGGCACCGGAGACACAAAGTTGTAGTATTGCACGAGATAAAAAAAAGTCAAAGGCTAAGTGGAAGTCCAAAATTATACTACGTGCTCTGATAAAATTCTTATGTTTATCTTTCGTGAATAATTTTATCAGGTTTTCCCAATAAGCGTCCTGTTCTTTTTCTATGAAAGCCTGTCCTATCAAGACGTTGAGGTTTCCCAATCCTGCTTTTGGGGAAGAATTATTGGTCATAGGCTTAATTTATCCCTTTTATTTCCACCCTTTAACCCTACCATCCGTTATATAAAAAGTAATCGTATCTCCCTGCTTTTTGGTCGTCCAATTGCTGAAGGTAACCCATTCCTCTTCACCGTCCTTGTGATAGTCCTTTTGGAGGTATTCGGTATAGCCAGCCTTCGCCAAGTCCTCTTTAGGCATACCTACATAGACCACGCCGTATTCGGGCAGTTTCTCGGCTCTTTTGAGGTATTCTGGGTCATACTCTCTGCGTGAGCATCCTACTACAGATAATATGAGCACGGTTAGAACAAGATATTTCATATACGTTTCTTTTTAGGCTGTCCGCTAAAATGCTTAACAAGATATTCTATCGTTTCCTCTTCCGATAGGTCTTTTGGAATATCTAATTTTTCCTTCTTCAAAATCTCGCCCATAACAATAACGACGATTCTCAAGAAATCCGCTTGCGTTCTAATCGCCTTGTTGTTTCTAAATATTCCAGAGGCTTTGATTAACTGCGTTATTCTTTTAAACTCTCCATCCGACGCCCAAAAATAGCCATATCGTTCACGATGTATTATATTCATTGGTTGTTTCCTTTGCTTGTGTCAATTTCTGCCCAATGTCGCTATAAAACCTCTTTAAGTTTCACATTCACCTTTTCTATGCAAGCATCGATGTTATTCTTCAGCCTATGCTCCCAGAATCTTAAAATATGCCATTTGTTTTTTCTATACCATCTATTAACTTCCTTGTCTCGCTTCCTATTTCTTTCTATCTTTTTGCACCAATAATTTCTACTTGACTGCGGCATTCTGCAATGGACACGGCATCCGTGCCAAAAACAGGAATCTAAAAACACTACCATTTTATGTTTCTTAAATACTATATCAGGCTTGCCGCATAAACTTGCATCGTTTGTCTTAAAGCCGCTTATTCTTTTTTTTAAAGTGGCTATAAACGTTCGCTCTAAAGAGGTATTCTTCGATTTAATCGCTTGCATTATTCGGCTTCTTTTGTTTTTAGTTACCGTATCCATTTTAACAGCCAAATAATTCGGCGGGATTTATCTTGAATTGTAACATTTTAGCGGTATCTCTACCTGCATCTCCGCCTTTTCTTTGCATTAGGATTCTTCCAATGTGCAGGCTGCCTCTCTTAGTTATCCCCACATCTCCGCCGCCAAAGAAATTCATAGCACGGTTAATTGTCTTTAATACCCATTTACTTTTTCCTTTGCATTTAATGATGACAAGCATCCAGCCAACTGAAAACAATCCGTCCCCTTTCAGTATATCTGAAACGATTAAGAGCTTATTTCTTCTAAAAAAATCAACGATTTCTTCCTGAATAGCGGCATCCATTTCGTCAAGAAACACTCGCCTTGAATCTCTTGGGCTGCAAATGGAAGGTCTTATTTCACCAGTAAACAATTTAAGATGGCGTGCGATGTTTGGAGGTATGCTCCACATACTCACGTATTTATCAACCCGCCGTTTATCGACTTGATTAAACCCGCTTGGGGTAGTAACCAATTTTATAGATAAATTTTCTGCTGCTATAGCTTTTTTCATAATAATGGTTATCTTAACCTGGACATCTGTTTTGTATCCACGCAACTTTACAGCCTTAACTTCTTCAATCTCTTTCAGGGGATAGCCCATAATTACAAGCCATTTTTGAGCATCCGCATCATTTTGCCAGTTATTGAACTTACGGACTACGTCATCCTCATTTCTGAAGCCTCCTTTCGCAGTATCAGAACCGAGTTTCTTTAAATCCTCTTTTTTAGTCATTTATCTCCTTTAATTTTTTTAATACTTCCTCAAAAACTGTCTTTACTACAGGCATTACAACGCTATTTCCGCATTGTTTATATGCTTGGTGTTTTGTGATTTCTTTAGTAAACTTAAACCATTCGGGAAAACCCAAACATCTTAAGCATTCTCTCGGCGTTAATTGTCTAATCTTGCCGTTTATTAGATAAGCTCCCGTTTTACCTGCCGCACCGCCCCCATAAGCTGACAACGTTATAGCGTGTCCGTATTCGCTATAAATTCTCTCTCCCTGCCCGCCTTTGTTGATTGTTCCTACCCTTAATGGTTTAAGCGGATAATTGTTAAACATATCTTTATATTTATGCACATTATTGGTAATTTTTATATCGTCTCTTTTTAATAAGTAATCTTTTGTTTTAATATTTTTTTCCAAAATATCTTTTAAGCAAATAGGCTT
>JAQTVG010000020.1 GCA_028706895.1 Candidatus Omnitrophota bacterium | reverse complement strand
AGTAGGGTTAAATTCAGGCTCGGTGAGGAGCCAAGGGCAGGGTGGCGGGAAATCGATAGCCGCGAGAATGGTTAAGGGGGCGCTGGATTACATAAAAGTCCTTGAAGGGTTTAAATTTCACGATATTGTGGTTTCTTTAAAGGGCTCTAATATTTTTGATACAATAGAAGCGTATAGGAAAATGAGCAGGTTATGCGATTACCCTTTTCATTTAGGCGTGACTGCAACCGGCTCTCCTTATTCCGGAGCGATAAAATCCGCTGCTGCTTTAAGTATTTTGCTATTTGAGGGTATTGGTGATACAATAAGGGTGTCGCTTACCGAGGAGCCCGTGGCTGAAGTCAGGGCTGCAAAGGCGATACTGGAAGCTGTTGAGGCCCGTTCGTTCGGCCCGAAAATTATCAGCTGTCCGACTTGCGGCCGCTGTGAAGTGGATTTGGCCGGGATAGTCAAGAAATTAGAAGTAAGTTTATCGGCTATGCGCTACCCGTTATCCGCTAAACCTGTTACGGTAGCAGTGATGGGTTGTGTAGTAAATGGGCCGGGTGAGGCAAAACAGGCAGATTTAGGAGTAGCTTTTGGAAGGAGAGACGGACTGTTATTTAAGAAAGGTAAAACAGTAAGAAAGGTTTCGCTGGGTAATTGCTCCACTGTTTTGTTAAAAGAAATATCCAAACAAATTAAATAAAAAACATGCTCTGGTCAAAAGACTTTATACCTACTATAAAAGAGACGCCGCAGGAAGCGGAGTCCCTGAGCCATCAACTGATGCTTCGCGCAGGGCTTGTGCGTATGCTTATGGCAGGCGCGTATTCATACCTGCCGCTTGGCTTAAGGGTGCTGAACAATATCCAGGGGATAATACGGCAGGAGATAAATTCCTGCGGGGCAAGCGAATTATTATTGCCGGCGCTGCAGCCTCAGGAACTCTGGCTAAAATCAGGCCGCGATAAAGATATCGGCGATGTTATGATAAGGTTTGTTGACCGCCGCGGCAGGAACATATGCCTCGGGCCGACACATGAAGAAGTAATTACGGACCTCGTAAAGAGCCACATTTCATCTTATAAACAGCTGCCTTTAGTTTTGTATCAGATACAGACTAAGTTCCGCGATGAAATACGTCCGCGCTTCGGTTTAATCAGGGCATGTGAATTTATTATGAAAGACGCGTATAGTTTTGATATAGATGAAGCAGGATTAGATAAGAATTATAAAACAATGTACGACGCTTACAAAAGGATATTCAAAAGATGCGGGTTGGATATTCTGACGACAGAGGCAGATTCAGGCGTTATGGGCGGCAAGGTTTCGCATGAGTTTATGGCTCTTGCCAAAGACGGAGAAGACGTGGTTTTATTCTGCCCGCAGTGCAAGAGCGCCAAGACCTTTAAGGAAACAGACCCGCAGAAGTGCCTTAAATGCAATACGGGGTTAGAAAAAATAAATACTATTGAGTTAGGCCACATCTTTAAATTAGGCACAAAATACAGCGCGTCATTAGGCGCGAATTTTGTAGACGCCAAAGGCGAGCAGCGCCCTATTATTATGGGTTGTTACGGCATCGGGGTTTCGCGGTTAGTCTCCGCGATAATTGAGCAGAACCACGATAAGGACGGTATAATCTGGCCTAAGGAAATCAGCCCTTACCAGGTTATAGTTTTGCCTTTAGATACCACTGACACCAAGATTATGGATAAGGCGAACCAGGTTTATAACGAACTGGGGCAGGCAGGCATGGATGTCCTCCTCGACGACCGTGATGAGCGCGCCGGTGTAAAGTTCAAGGACGCAGACCTGTTAGGGATATCTTTACAGATTATTATCGGGAAAGAATCCCTTAAACAGGACACCTTAGAATTAAAAATACGCCGGCATCAGAAAAAGATTATCAAAACAAAGCCGGAAATATTTGAAGAGATAAAGGAGTTCGTGAATGGATAGGCAGGAGATTATAGAGGAGCTAAGGGTTATCATCGGCGATTACCTGAAAAATCAGGGATTAGATTTAGTTGACCTTATATACAGGCAGGAAGGAAGAGATTTTGTTGTAAGGATACTTGTAGATAAGCCGGAGGGTGGGATAACTATTGGCGAGTGCGCGGGGCTTAATATTCAAATAAGCAATCTTTTAGACGAAAAAGATATACTGCAAACAAGATATATCCTGGAAGTTGCGTCTCCCGGTTTAGACCGCCCTCTTAAGGTGAAAAGCGATTTTACGCGTTGTATAAACAGAAAGGCAAGGTTCTTTTTTAACGAACCGATAAACGGTAAATTAGAGATTGAGGGTTTGATAAATAAAGTAGAAGGCGAATCAATATATATTGAGAATGAAAACGGCATTATAGAGGCGCCATTAACGAAAATTAATAAAGCAAAACAGGTAATAGAGTAGTATATAGGAGGTTAAAGGATTATCATGAGCCAAGAATTATTAGCTATATTAGACCAGATGGAGAGAGAAAAAGGCATCAAGAAAGAAGTGCTTATTGAGGCCGTAGAAAGCGCATTGGTGAGTGCTGCTCGCCGCGCCCTTAATGTCAAGCCCGAAGAAGAATTAAGGGTTGAGCTTGACCGCCACAACGGCAAAATTAAGGCCTACAGGAATAACGAAGAAGTTACGTCCATAGATTTTGGGCGTATCGCAGCTTCTACAGCTCGCCAGGTAATCATACAAAAGATACGCGAGGCGGAAAAAGACGTTGTTTTTAATGAATTTCAGGCAAAAGTCGGGGAAATCGTAAGCGGTACGGTGTACAGGTTTGATAAAGGCAACCTCATAGTTGACCTTTTAGGAAAAACCGAAGGCATGCTTCTCAAGCGCGAACAGTCCCCTAAAGAAGAATTCAGGCAAGGCCAACGTATCTGCACATATGTGGTAGAAGTGAAAAAAGACACACGCGGCCCCCAGATAATCTTGTCCAGGACGCACCCGAACCTGCTTAAGAAATTATTTGAGTTAGAGGTTCCGGAAATCTATGAAGGCATAGTTGAGATAAAATCTATTTCACGCGAGCCAGGCGCGCGCAGTAAAATCGCGGTCTGGTCCAAGAACGAAAAGGTTGACTCAGTGGGCGCTTGCGTCGGTATGCGCGGAAACCGCATAAGAAACATAGTAAATGAATTGCAGGGCGAGAAAATTGATATCGTGCGCTATAGCGATGATATAAGGGAATATATAAAAGCGGCGCTTTCTCCTGCAAAGGTATCCGACATAAAATTAAATAAGGAGCTGCTTACTGCAGAAGTTGTAGTAGAAGACGATCAACTTTCGCTTGCTATCGGTAAACACGGCCAGAATGTCAGGCTCGCATCACGCCTTATAGGCTGGGAACTGGATATACGCACAAAGACTACAGCAGCCGGGCAGAAAGAAAAAGAGGGGAAAGCGGAAAAAGAGGAGAAGATAGAGAAAGAGATAAAAGCAGGCAAGGCAGTGGTTTCCCTGGAAGAGTTATCAGGCGTAGGAGAAAAGACCCTGCAGAATCTTAAGGAAGCCGGTTTTAAGAACATAGATGATATCCTGGAAGCTGATATTAAAGATTTAATGAAGGTAAAAGGCATTGCCGAGAAGAAAGCAAAGAAAATTATTGAACAGGCAAGAGAGGCTAAGGAAAAATAATATACTATGGTAAAGATAAAAGAAAAGAAAGTCACCGTTAAGAAAAAAGCACAAGTCAAAGAAAAGAAAGCTGCGCCTAAGGCGATAAAAGTAAAGGCGGCCAAGAAGGCAGCTCCTGTAGTTACCCATAAGGCGCAAAAACCGGCAAAAATAAAACCTTCAATTACGCCCGTTCTTAAGCCGGCGGAAAAAATAATCATTCCTTCTAAGAAACCAGTCAAAAAGGAAGAAAAGCCGGTTGTAGAGCAAAGGCCTTTGCCGCCGCCTGTTGTAGAAACTAAGCCAGCTCCTAAAGTAATAAAACATCCGGAAGTAATAAAATATCCGGCCGCAGAACAAAAGCCCGTATCAACGCCGCATATCCCCGTAGAGGAGCCGAAAGTAATCCATAAAAAAGAGAAGAAGCCGGTTGCGCAAGAAGCCGTAGCAGAAAAACCTTTGCCGCCGCCTGAGCCTTTAGTAGCGCTTAAGACGTTGGAGTTGGAACTGCCTATTACAGTAAAAGACTTGGCTATCAGATTGCAGGAAAAACCATCTCTTTTGATTAAGAATTTGATGAATCTGGGTTTAATGGTTGGTATAAATCAGACTTTGGAAGAGCCGGTAGTGGCAAAGGTATGCCAGAAGTACGGATGCAATATAAAAAAGGCGCCTGGCCAGGAAGAATTGGCTCTACGCATACATCAGGAAGCAGATAAGGATGAACCTTCGCGGCCTAGGCCTCCGATAGTTACTTTTATGGGCCACGTTGACCATGGCAAGACTTCATTGTTAGATGCCATAAGGAAGACTAAGGTTGCGGAGTTTGAATACGGCGGTATTACTCAGCATATCGGTGCTTATAAAGTCAGCCTTTCGCACGGCGAGATTACATTTTTGGATACTCCCGGCCACGAAGCTTTTACTGCTATGCGCGCGCGCGGGGCAGGCGTTACCGATATTGTTGTTCTGGTGGTCGCTGCCGATGACGGAATTATGCCTCAGACTAAAGAGGCCATAGACCATGCGCGTGCTGCAGGGGTCCCGATAATCGTAGCTGTAAATAAAGTAGATAAACCCCAGGCTGATATTGACCGGGTCAAGAAACAACTTTCTGAACTTAATCTTGCCGCAGAAGATTGGGGCGGCAAAACTATCACCGTGCCTGTATCAGCAAAAACAGGGGCGGGCATAGATAATTTATTGGAGATGATAATTTTAGAGGCACAGATGTTAGAGCTAAAGGCTAACCCTGATAAGCTTGCCCGCGGCATAGTTATAGAGGCAAAGCTTAGTAAAGGCAGGGGGCCGGTAGCGACTTTACTTGTGCAAAACGGCACGCTGCATTTAGGCCAGGTTATAATCGCAGACAAATATTATGGCAAGATAAAGGCGATGTATAATGACCGGGGACACTCCGTAACGGCCGCTCCTCCGTCTTTTCCTGTCGAGGTTTCCGGTTTATCCGGCATCCCGAGCGTCGGAGAACAATTTTATGTAATTGAGGATGAAAAAATAGCAAGAGAATTGGCGGCGAAACGCCAGGAGAGCGAAAGGCAGCAGCAGATGAAACAGGCCAAAAGAATAAGCCTGGAAGATTTGCACGCTCAGATACAGGAAGGTAAAATCAAGGAATTAAAAATGATACTCAAGGCGGATGTGCAGGGGTCGCTTGAGGCAATAAGAGAAACACTGAATAAATTAAATGTTACAGAAATAAAATGGAACATTATACATGAAGGCGTAGGCAGCATAAACGCTTCAGACGTGATTTTGGCAATAGCATCGGATGCCTTGATACTCGGTTTCCATGTTGAAGCCGAAGAAGGCGCAAAAGAATTAAGTGTTAAGGAGGGCGTGGACATAAGGACGTATAATATTATTTATGAATTAGCTAATGACATAAAAGCGGCTTTAGAGGGTATGCTTGAGCCGAAATTAAAGAAAGTCTTTCTGGGAAGGGTTGACGTAAGAAAAATGTTTAACCTCTCTCGTTCGGGGACAATAGCGGGTTGTTTTGTGACTAAAGGGAAAATTAACCGTTCTGCTTCTGTGAGCGTAGTCAGGAACGGAGAGGTTGTGTTTGAGGGGAAGCTTTCTTCCCTGAAGCGCTTTAAAGATGATGTAAGGGAAGTCTTGGAGGGCTTTGAATGCGGCTTGACCGTAGGCGGTTTCGTGAACCTTATGGAAGGCGATGTAATCGAGGCTTACGATATAGAGAAGATAGCCCGTAAGCTGTAAAATTATGAGAAAACGTATTCTAAGCGGTATGCGTCCAACCGGCTCTTTGCACATAGGCCACCTTGTGGGCGCATTGAACAATTGGGTAAAATTACAGGACGAATATGAATGTTTCTTTATGGCCGCGGATTGGCACGCGCTTATGTCGGAGTATGAAAATCCGAAAGACCTGAAAGAAAATCTTATCAGTAATGTAGCAGATTGGCTTGCCTGCGGAATCTCTCCTAAAAAATCCACTATCTTTATCCAGTCTCACGTAAAAGAGCATTTAGAGTTATATATGGAGTTTTCTTTTATTACTCCTCTCGGCTGGCTTGAGCGTTGCCCTACCTATAAGGAGCAGTTGCGCGAGGTGACTAACCGCGATTTAAGCACTTTTGGCTTTTTGGGATACCCGGTTTTACAGGCAGCGGATATCCTCTTGTATAAAGCGCAGGCAGTCCCTGTCGGCGAAGACCAGCTGCCGCATTTAGAATTGACCAGGGAAATCGGGCGCAGGTTTAACAGCCTCTACAAAAAAAATGTTTTCCCGGAGCCGGCAGCGCTTTTGACAGAGACGCCGAGGATTTTAGGGCTTGACGGCCGCAAGATGAGCAAGAGTTACAATAATTTCATCGCTATATCCGAAGACCCCAAAATTATCCGCCAGAAAGTCCAGGGTATGTTTACCGATCCCTTAAGGATTAAACTTTCTGACCCGGGCCACCCGGAAACTTGTAATGTGCACAATTACTACGCGCTATTTGCCCCCGGGAGAAAGAAAGAAATTGATGAACTTTGCCGCAATGCCAGGATTGGTTGTACTGACTGCAAGAAAGAACTGGCTGAAATACTGGTTAAGTCCCTCGAGCCCATTCAAAAGAAGAGAAATGAATTGCTTAAAAATAAAAGAAAAATATTAAAAATATTGGAGCAGGGTTCAAAACGGGCAGGCGCTGTCGCGGCTAAAACTATTTCCGAGACAAAGAGCCTGCTTAATTTAGCATGACTTATAAAATAAAATTAGAGATGTTTGAGGGTCCGCTGGACCTGCTTTTGTATTTAGTAAAAAAGGACCACTTGAATATATCTGATATCCCCATTGCCAAGGTGACTGAGCAGTACCTCCAGTATATGGATATTATGCGGATGCTTAATTTAAATATCGCAGGAGAATTCCTGGTGATGGCAGCTACGCTTATGCAGATTAAATCCAAGATGCTCCTGCCAATAGATAAATCGCAGGAGGCCGAAGCTGAACAGGAAGACCCGAGGGCGGAATTGGTAAAGCGGCTCTTGGAATATGAAAAATTCAAGGAGATAGCGCAAACCTTAAGAGAAAAAGAGACTGACCAGCGCGATGTTTTTAAGCGGCCAAAATCAGCCCAAGAGGAGATCCCCGAAGAGCCGCAGGATGTATATTTTGAAGCAAGCTTGTTTGATTTAATTACCGCGTTTTCAAAAGCGTTAGAAGGAATACCTAAAGAGGTATTCTATGAAGTTATTAAGGATGAGTTTACCGTTGAGAGCAAAGTCCATGATATTTTGCATATGCTGCTTTTGTCTCAAAGTCTGAAACTCTCCGATTTATTTACCAAGGCAAAACATAAAATAGAGGTAGTGGTTACGTTTTTGGCCATATTGGAATTAATCAAAATGAAAGAGATTGTCGCCCGCCAGAAAGGCCTGTTTCAGGATATAGAGATTATCAGGAACAAGGAAAATATCATACCGTATGACAGAAGAGACAAGGCGTAAATTATTTGAGGGGCAGAAGACTGTTGATAAGGTCCAGGAGACCGAAGAAGACGTTGTTTTGAATATGTCTCTTAGGCCTCATAAGCTTACAGAGTTTGTGGGCCAGAAAGAGATAACTGATAACCTGAAAGTCTGTATAACCGCCACCAAGCAAAGAAAAGAGCCCCTTGAACATGTCCTTCTAAGCGGCCCGCCGGGATTAGGTAAAACAAGCCTTGCGCATATTATTGCCCATGAAATGGGCACGAAGATAACCGCAACCTCAGGGCCTGCAATAGAACGGGCAGGAGATCTTATCGGTATATTAACTAACCTTGAAAAAGGCGACATACTTTTTATTGATGAGATACACCGGCTTTCTAAAGTAGTTGAGGAATTCCTTTATCCTGCGATGGAGAGCTCGCAGATTGACTTTATAATTGATAAAGGGCAGTTCGCGCGGACTATAAAATTTAATCTTAAGCCATTTACTTTAGTGGGCGCTACTACAAGGACAGGTTTATTGGCAGCGCCATTAAGGGCAAGGTTCGGCATATTTTATCACCTGGATTTTTATCAGATAGAAGAGTTGGCTAGAATTATAAAGCATTCAGCTAAGATTCTCGGAATGAAGATAGACGACGAAGCTGCCGAAGAAATCGCGCGGCGCGCCCGCGGCACTCCCAGGGTCGCTAATAGGTTATTGCGCCGCATAAGGGATTACGCGCAGGTAGCCAAGATTGATAAGGTTAATCTTGAGGTCGCCTCAAAGACATTAGACGAATTACGTATTGATAAAGCAGGCCTTGATGAGATAGACCGCAAGGCTTTAAAACTTATGCTTGAGTCTTTTAACGGCGGGCCGGTGGGGATTGATTCGCTTGCCGCGAGCCTTAATGAAGAAGTGGATACTATCTCAGATACTATTGAGCCGTATTTATTGAAAGCCGGTTATATAAAACGCACTTCGCGGGGAAGAGTTGCCACGAAGCTTGCCTACGAGCACTTCGGAATAAAATACGCAAAGCAGGAAGAACTCTTTTAGAGTTCTTCCCAACAATATATTTAATGAACCTGTCGATTTTTCTCGCTCAGGTCGATTTTTTAACGCCAATGGTCTTTCGCATTTCGGCAGCTGCGCAACTCGCCCGTCGGCTTCGCCAGGACGGGCTCAAACATGCTCGCTGTCCAAATGCTTTCGCGTTTGGATTCCCTCAATGCTCAAGCTCCATTGGCTAAAATCGACATTCGCTCGAAACATCGCCAGATTCATTTTTAAATATCATTAATCCAATCTAGTATGAGGCAAAAGAAAGATATGAAAAAGATAACTAAAAAGCCTTTCTATAAGACGGGTTGGAAATTAGCATTAATTGCAATTGTGGTTGCTGTTATTTTTGGTATGCCAGCTTATATTTTATTATTCAAACCACAGAAAGTCATTATTGATAAACCAACAAATGTGAGGAAGGATAACATAAAAGATAATTCTCCTGTTCAGAATCAAACAAATATTGGCACTATAGAAGGAGATTACGTAGGTCGAGATAAAAACATTACTAATATATACAAGCCAGAAGTCCATTCCATCAAGAAAATTGAGCAATATCCTAAGCATGAGACATTAACAATAAACAAGGCTTCTACTGGTTCGTTAAATTTTGTGAACGGTGAAATATTACTTTATGTTGCACGTTTTAGATGGATTGGGGATGAAGTTTTAGTATTAA
>JAQTVG010000019.1 GCA_028706895.1 Candidatus Omnitrophota bacterium | reverse complement strand
CGCGGAATGTCCCTGCGCCATCCGGTTAATATAACCTGGCCTTGCAAATTTAGCTTGTGGATTAATCTTTCTATTTTTTCACGCAAGATTCCGTCTCCGACCAAAATGAATTTTGCGTTCGGAAAGGATTCGTTGATTAAAGAGGCGAGCCTGATAAAATCCTGGGGAGATTTTTGAGGTTTAAAACAAGAAACCATGCATACCATTAAATCACTGGCGCTTATTCCTAATTCTTCTCTGATACCCTGGCCTTTCACGGAAAACTGCGCATAATCAATACCGTAATGGATAATACTGTATTTATTATCTGCGCCAATACGGTTGGCGATACCTTGCTGTTTATCGTGGCTTGAGACGACTATTATGCTATCTGTAAACTGCGCTATAATCCTCTCCAGCCATATATAAAACCACCGCACCAGCCCCGGCTGGTAATCGTTAAAACTCCAGCCATGGACAGTGTGGATAATAACCCCTACCTTGGCTAATTTTGCTGCCATACGGCCCAAAATACCCGCCTTTGAACTGTGGGTGTGGACAATCCTAATATTGTTTTTTTTAATAAAACGGTAGATTGCAATTAAAGCCAGAAAATCTCTCAGGGGATTTATCGGACGCTCTAAACATCTTGATTTTCTTAATGTTAGCCCTTTTATGGCTTCGGCTTCGGGAATTAACAATCCATCTTGTGCCGTAAATAAAAAAAGCCTGAATTTGCTTTGGTCTAAATGCTTAATCAGGCTTAATACTTGATTTTGAGCGCCTCCTAATTCCAGTTTCGTGATCACATAGAGAAGATTAATTCTTTGCATCTGAACAAGTTATATTATAATCTTATTAAGAAAAAAAATCAAGTCTTATTCGGGAGGTTAAAAGCGCGGGAAGACCATTATTTTACAAATTTTACCTTGCCCCAGCTGATAAGATGCCTTTTTATTATAATTATAACTCCTGATATGCCTTTTATGGATTTAGCGAAGTCCGCGGCTTTCTGCAGGTCGCTTTGCGAATTCACGCGGTTTGCCACGGCCGTGGCTGCTGCATCCGCCAAAGATGCATTTTTAGATAAAATCGTCACGGCGTCGGCTAAACCAAAACTCAAAGAGTGGCCGATTTTTCCCGAAGACGTACATATGCCTAAAGGCGTATCTTCGCTTTTTATCTGTATGGACAATCTATTCCATATTTTGGATTTTCCGGCGTATATGCCTACTTTGCGCGCTTTGCTTGCCGCTATAAATATATCACCGCCGTTCTCAATAATTATATCCTTATGGCCTTTCTTTAGCAAATCCCTGCCCAAAAACTCGGCAATGGCTCCTGCGACTGCTGCCATCGGCCCGACGTTAGCAAGCTTGGCTGCCTGGGCCATTCTTTTCACAATAGGTGCTGCGCTAAGTTCTACTTCCAACGGTTTTAGCGCCGTTAAAAACCTTCTGTCTTTAGCTATATAACCTTCAATATTGCGGCGGTAATAATTAACCCTTTCTTTAATAAAAACTTCATCGGCGGGCTTGTTGGTAAAAACCTGCAAATCCGTCTCTTTTACTGCAATTCGCGCAAGACGTAAATCCTGTGATTTAGCCCAATCCCGATAAAAGCGTTTTTGATATTTATTGGTTTTCATTCTAACAGATTCTTGGAAGCGGTTCGCTGGTGAGCATATCCACAATACGCTCTGTGCCGAGAATTGTATTTAGTATTACGCGGCCCCTGGGTTTATCTGCCACTCTGCCGATAATCTGCGCGCCATCTCCTTGCGGGTGCCTCTTTAATAAGCCCAGCACTCTTCTGGCTGCGGATTTTTCAACCACTAATATCGCCCTTCCTTCGCTTGCGATATACAGAGGGTCTAAACCCAATAATTCGCAAGCGGCCCTTACTTTGCTGGATACGGGGATTTTCTTCTCGTCGATAATTATGCCTAAACCCGAATTCTCGGCAATTTCGTTTAAGGTAGTGGCTAAACCTCCGCGCGTAGGATCGCGCATGAATTTTATTGCGCTGGTCTTTTCTACCACCGGGATAATCAAATCATTTAAAGCCGCGCAGTCGCTTTTTATATTAAATTTTAAATCCAGCTCTTTCCTTTTAGAAAGGACTGCCAAGCCATGCTGGGCAATAGTGCCGGTAACAATAATGAAATCTCCCGGGGCTATATTTCTTACGGATAATTTTTTATTGCTTATGACCTTGCCTATGCCGGAGGTATTGATGAATATCTTGTCGCAGGCGCCTTTTTCAACTACCTTAGTATCTCCGGTAACAAAAGATACGCCGGCCTGCCGCGCGCTTATGGCGATAGAATCCGTGATCCTCTCTAATATTTTATAGTCTAGCCCCTCTTCTATGATGAACGCCAAAGCAAGATATTGGGGCCTTGCCCCCATCACCACCAAATCATTTATTGTCCCGCAAACCGCAAGCTTCCCGATATCCCCTCCCGGGAAAAAAATAGGGTTTACCACAAATGAATCAGTAGTAAATGCAATTCTATCCTTATAATCTATTAAAGCTCCGTCGGATAGCTCTTTTAATATGGGGTTATTAAGTTTTTTAAGGAGGAGCTCTTTGATAAGAGAGTGCATTAATCTTCCGCCGCTGCCATGTCCAAGCAGTATTTTGCCGGAAGGAATATTGTGGTTTCGCATCAGCTTAAAGTAATTGCGTTATCTAAAAGGTCTTTCTTTAATTGCTCAACACTTTTAAAAACAAACCCGTGGATACCCAGACTGCATGCCTTTTCAATCAAATCTGTCCTGTCGTCGGTATAAAACGTATCCTGGGGGAGAACACCTAATAAGTCCAGGGCCTTCTTATAGATTAATGGGGCAGGTTTCCTGGCGCCGGCCTCAAAAGAAGTAATTATATTCTGGAATGCATCAAAGACGGGGAAGTTTTTCTTTAAATAATCAAAATGCAGGGCGTTAATGTTAGATAGGAGCGCTACTTTATAGCGTTTTTTTAAAGACTTGGCTAAATTATAAACCTGGCGGTTATTTTCCGTAAAAAAGAATATCTTGTTCCAGACAGGCAGGAACTGTTCGTAATCCAATTTAAGGCCCAGCATTTCTTTTGTCTTTGCGAAGAATTCAAGGGGGCTAATCTTATCTTCCTCAAAAAGGGCAACAAGCTCTGAATCAAAAAATAGGTCAAATATCTCCCGGGGCGTTTTTTTGGTAAGCCCGAATATCTTTCTAGCGGCTACCATATGGTCAAAATCAACCAGTACATTACCCAAATCAAATACTACGGCTTTTATATCGCTCTTACCCATTGATATCCCGAAACCTCAATTATTTTCGTCTTTTTTCTTTTTGAATAAATCTAAAAACCTGTCTTCATATTCCTTATACACGTTCCACTTATCTAATTCCGCTTTTAATTCCTGGGCCTTGGCAATATCAGCCTTGGCAAGCACAAAAAGCCTCTCAATATTTTCTTTCACGGAGAGCGGCAGCTTGGTCAGCTGGGTTAAGGATTTCTTTATTTTTTCTATGTCTTCTTCTCCGATTGGCCCGGGCGTAGCGCCTAACTTTAGATAATCCAAGAGCTTGTTAATTTCTCCTTCCATGCCGTGAGACTCATCCAGGAGGCCGTTAAAATCTATTTCTATTTTTAATACCCTGGCCAATGTCTCCAAAACTGCATATGAGGCCTTCGGATTTTCAATTTGTATAGTATAAAGGGGTATCTCGCCGAGCAGGCAGAACCCGCCGAACCCTTCCTTTTTAGCCATACCCAGGAATAAACCGTTCATGCCGCTGATTTGGCCTTCTGCCAAAAGTTCAAAATTATATTTCATAAGGCTGTTGATGATTTCTTTTGAAGTAGCCGTAAACCATACTTTAGGCTGCTGTGTATGGTCTATAGGCTGGGGCATAGCGGCAAAACTTACAATCGTCTTGGCCTTAAAAGTTTTAGCGACGTGAATTATTCTCTTACAATACTCATCTGCTTTTGCCAGGTCCGGCTGGGCATTGCTTATAAATATAATCAAATCGTTTCCGCCGGCCTTATTCTTCCAATAATAAAATTTACTGTAAGGAAATTGCGGCACATTCAAGATGCCTTTCTGGACAACGCTGCCGGTCAAATAAAAGAAATCTTCAGGAGGGATCTCTGCGAACTCCTCGGCTTTTAATTGTTCAACTAAGTATGTCGCTGCTTTAAACGCAACTTCACCCATGCCCGGCCAGGCGCAAATTAAATAGGGGGTTTTTAATCTCGGCTTTTTAGAAAATTTAATCCCTTCCATAATATCGTTCTCCTCTGCCCAGAAAGGGCGCACCAAACAATCATTTATGTTTGGGTGTTATTAATCAAACCGGTAAATTTTAATAAATTCTTCTAACAATACAGCGCCTTTATACAAATTATCTATTTTTACGTATTCATCCGCTATGTGGTCACAGCCCGGCGCGCCTACTCCGGTCGCAATTGCCGGTATATTTTTTTCCTGAAAGAAAGTTATTACGGTTGCGCCTTCAGACCCTTCTATCCGCGGCCTGATTTTGAATTTTCCGGCTGCCATTTTTAGATACTTTACCAATGGCTCTTTTTCATCTATCCGGTAAGGCGCCTGTACCCCTTCTATCTCTATCTTAAATTTCCTGGCATATTTACGGACGGTGCTTTCTATATATTTTAATATTGTTTCTTCCCGCATGCCCGGCAAGAACCTAGCGTCCAATTCAAATTCGCACCAGTCGCTGACCACGTTCACCTTATCTCCGCCTTTTATCGTCCCGATATTTAAAGTGGGCGGCTTAAGATACTTGTCCTTTGGATATATGAATTTATGCGCCTTTAATTCTTTAAGTATATCTACGGCTATATCTATGGCGTTTACACCCTGCCAGGGATAAGCCCCGTGCGCTTTCTTGCCTTTTATTTTTACCTTAAGATGAATAAGCCCTTTTTGGCTGACTATAATATGAAAATCATCGGAATCTAAAACTACCGCCGCATCGGGCCTTAGTATTCCTTTCTTTAGCAAAGGAATGAGGCCAAACCCTGAACCGCTCTCTTCATCTGCCGTCGCCGCTAAAATTAAATTATATTCCGGGGTCCAGCCATCCTCAATAATGCTATTTATAACTTCCAGGCTAACGGCCAAGTTGCCTTTGCAGTCAGTAGCGCCCAAACCATATATCCTGCCATTATGTATCTTGCCCCAAAAAGGATTAAAATGCCAGCTCGTGCCGGCAGGCACAGTATCTAAATGCGGCGTGATTAATAAAGAACGTTTTTTGTCCCGGCCCCGGAGGCAGGCCACTACGTTAGAACGCTTCTTTCTGAATTCATAAACCTTTGTTTTTAATCCTATGCCTCCAAGATAGTTTTTTACAAAGGCGGCGATTTCAGATTCATCTCCGGGCGGGTTCTCCGAATTTATCCGGATTAATTCCTGGGTCAGAGTTATAAGGCGTTTTTTATTTACCATTTTTTATCTTGAACAGCTTGAACAATTATGGCTTGTACATCCGCCGCAACCGGAAGAAGAAGCCGTAACATTACCCTGTTTATCTTTTGAGCTGAATGCAAAGGCGGAAATACGCCTTCTTAAATTACTGCTATTGCAATGAGGGCAGATAACCACGTCCGCGCTGCTGCGGACTAAATAATCAAATTTTGAATTACAGCTGAGGCAATCGTATTCGTATATCGGCATTTCAACTTAAAAACTATAATTCAAACTAAAAGCGGCCGCTTCATTGTCAAAAAACGAGCCTTCAATATTAAGCCAGATTTTATTAGAAAGCGGCAGGTCAAATCCTGCGATTAACCCGATACTTTTACTCTGGTCAGACTTTACCCGTTTCCTGTCGCCATCCTGTTTATGTATATAATCGGTCCTGGACCAGCGCGTGCCTATATATGGAGTTATCTTTTTAAAATCGTATGACACTAAAAACGATACCTGCCAATCATCAAGTATCGCCTTATTCTTTACTGTGCCCACATAGGTGCTGCTTGGATGCACGCTGATATGCTGGAAACCACAGACAGACTTTATATTATTTTTGTCAAATAGCTTAAGGCGAAAGCCGTAGCCTCCCGCGAAATTAGTATAATAACGGACTTCACTGGCACTAACGGGGTGCTGCTTGACATCTCCGGCGCCGCCTTTTAAGTCAATGGAGAGCCAGTCAAAAACACCGTATGATACATTAAGAAAATCCTGTATGCTCCTTATCTTTCCATTCTGATGCTCAAGGTATCTTTTAAAAATAGTATAATTCTGCAAACCTACAAAAAAATGCTTCTTCCCGGGCATTTTCGTCCCATAGCACGGAGCCGCGTACAAAGGAGCGACGAAACAAAAAATTAAAATAAAAATTAAGAACGCCCTGCGCATATTTATTCTCTCCTCATATCCTGATATCAAATTGATTTTAAAGGGCAACCGCTACACCTGGGCTTGTTTTTCAGGCAAAAATCCTTGCCTAATCTTACCAAAAGCGCGTGGTATTCATTAAACAATTTTACCCCAGATTTCAGGTTTTTCATAAATAAATTTTGTATTTTATCGTAGTCCGCATCCGGGCCTATAAACCGGTGGCGCAGCAAGATTCTCTTGGTATAAGCATCCACTACAAATACCGGCCTGTTTAAAGCATATAATAGCATGGAGTCAGCTGTCTCAGGGCCTATGCCTTTAACAGCAAGTAACTGCCGGCGTAAAGATGGGGTCGGGACATGCGATATGTTCTTTATATTCCCGCCGGAGAAATCAATGAAGAACTTTAAAAAGCTTTTTAGGCGCTTGGCTTTGATATTATAATAACCTGACGGCCTTATGAGCTCGGCCAGGCGTTTATCGGGCAATTTATAAAGCGCCTGCGGCTTTAATAATTTATATTTTTTAAGATTGGCTATCGCCTTTTCCACATTAAGCCAATTTGTATTCTGGGTAAGCATGGCCCCTATCATAACCTCAAAAGGAGTATCCCCGGGCCACCAGTGTTGAGCCCCAAAAAAAGAATATAATCTTCTGTATATTAAATCCAGCTTTCTTGCCATTATTTAAGTTCCAGAGGATTATAGTTATAATAAGCAAAGAGTGTATATACTGTCCCGGAGAGCGAACCCGTAGATTTACCTTTAGGCGTTGACCAACCGTGGCCGGTATCAACAGAATCCTCTGTAGCGTAAGGCAGGCAGCTTTCTGCCCTTCCGTAAGGCGAAGGACTGGCTATGACCATATTGGCTAATCCCTGCAGATATTCATCGGCCTTCAGGTCATAATTCCTGGCTTTGGCAATCATGTTTTTCTTATAATAAAACTCCGCCATAATCCTCAAGGATATCACCATTTGCGCTGTCCATTCTGAAGAAACAACTGTTCCTCGAGATGCCCGCGCCTGGGGCGCAAAATCAAAACCCCTGACTTTGATAATCTTGCCTTCGGGCCTTTCGTAAGAAACCTCCGCGGCGCAATTCTTCTCGGCAAAATCTAAAATCATATCCGGATTCATGCCCGCTTCCTGTAATTTCCCCGGGCCAATAGCGGCAATTGACCAGGCATAGGTATCAGTGGCAATGGTTGAATCCCCCCTGCCGCGTTTAACAGAAAGGTTGGCTTTATCATAAGCGTGCTTCAAAAGCCAGCTCAACACTTTATCTCTTGCCGCAAGATACTTTTGCTCACCCGTAATCTGATATAGCATATTAAAAAACGCATAAGCATCCAGGTTATGCTCTGTGGCACACCACTCTATATCCAAACCACCCTTCAATCCGCCTTCGCTATCCTGATCCTGCAAATCCATTATGCCTTTAGCAATATCCTCAGCTAACCCTAGATACCTGGAATCCTGGCTTTTTTTGACATAGTGCAGCGCGGCTATCCCTATCCATATATTCGGACCGCTCCTGACAATCTCTTCGGCAACACTCCCGTTATTAGCAAAGTATGCATTATAAAATAGCCCATTTGGCCTCTTGGCTCTTCTAGCAAAAAAATCCAGTATCTTTTTTGCGCGCTCAAAATCGGAAAAATTAGTAAAGAGCTGGGCAGCCAGAGACTGGTCATAGATAAACGCCCAGTTAGGCAAATCCGTATCGCCTTCAAGGCTCATCACCAGGCCCGTGCGCGGGTCCTGGCGCATCTTAAGCCACTGGTACATTTTATCTAAATTTACTTTCTCTAAAGTGGCCTTCTTTTTGTCCAGGCGCAGCAGCTCCTCGGTAATATTGTTTTCTTTATGCTGTACCGCTATTAACTCCTCCTGCAAAGCGCTCTTCTCCTGCGCTAATTTCTGAATAATAACATTGAAACCGCGTATCCTTTTTTCTGCCTCGCGGCCGCTGAGCCTTGTTTTGTCCTCTAACGCCGCCTTTTCTTCTTCGGCCGTCTTAATCCGTAACTCTAGCGCCTGCATCTTGAGCTTTAAGTCATCTTTCTCCTTATTTATCGTTTTTACCGTCTGCTTGGCAATGCTTGATTCCTGGACAATCCTTATTAATTGTTCAACCAAGGCCTTGTTCCCTTTGATTAACATTATATTAACATAGCTGCCTAGCGCAAAACCCATAGCTAATACAGCAATCACGGTTAAAGCAACAGGAACAAATAACTTTTTCGCAATAGCATAACGCACAATGCGATTACAGGCAGGAGCCGCAATATCTTCATAACCCAATCCTATGAGATACTTGCCGGATTGCACATCCACATCCTTAACCCAAACCACCTTTGCGCCTGCCCTGACAAAGGCGGACCGTAAAGGCATTTGTATGTCTAAAGATAATTTTACCTGCCTGTCTTTTATGAGTTTTGCCAATTCCGGTTTCAGGTTATTTACCGCCAGGCATATGCCTGCCTTGCTGACATTATTAGTAAACCCCTGGAGCCAATCCGATAATTCGTTATTCCCTTCAAGGCCTAAAATCATAAATTGGACGGGAAATACCGAATCCATCCTTATATAACGCCTGCGTTCCGTGCCCAAAGAATTTTTTCTAAACATAGTTATTATTTCTTCTCCAGGATTATCCTCTGCTTGATTTTCTTGGCCAGGTTTTCATAGAGAGGCTTGAAATTAAAATAATCGTCCTGGGATATTATATTTTTCTTCAACTCTATCCTCTGCGTAAAATATATCTTATTATTTTTCTGCTTATATTCGGCCATAAATTTCAGCCAGGGGCTGTCTTCGCTTATGCTGGGCGGCATATATTTTACGGTAAGATTTTCGGGGATTTCAACTTCAAAGGAGGCTTCCTTAACATCAAGGACGGGAAATTCTATAGGATATCTACGCTTATCTTTTGCCACCAGGGATGTATCAAGGCTCGCCAGCTGCGGCATTATTCTGGTTTTCCCGGCGG
>JAQTVG010000236.1 GCA_028706895.1 Candidatus Omnitrophota bacterium | reverse complement strand
CAACGGCCTTATTTTCTTTAGCGACCTTCCCGGCAATCCCTTCTCCGATTTTTAAAGGCGCCTTCTTGTTGTACGCTTCGCTGATACTCTGTGTTGCCCGCACGACCAAGGCTTTAGATTTTTCGTCAATCAGCATCAAAGAACAGATATTTGAACCCATCGCCTCTGCTGTGACCGTAACTACCAGGCGCAGGATATCTTCCAGGTATAAATCCGAAGTTATGGCTTTGCTTATTTCGGTTAAAGCGTGTATCTGCTCCCGGTAAAATGTATTCTGCATAACAAATCTCTCCTAAATGCCTATTTAATACGCAGTCCCTAAAAATAAAAAACGCCCTATTTGGCAAAATATGCCAACAGGACGTCTTTATCCGGATTTCGTACGCCGAAATTTTAGGTATCAGAAAACAAAAAAAGCGTTCCTTTTGAGAACGCCTCCTTGCTTCTTTCCCTCGAGCACTGACTGTGTGCTCCTATTACAACTAAAGTATACAATATATTATTTATTTGTCAAGCATTTTTAGCATAACAAAAAAAACGCCCCACCGTAAAGATGGGGCGTTTCAACAGGATTATAATTACACTAATCCCTGGTCAATCATAGCATCAGCAACTTTCACAAATCCGGCGATATTTGCGCCATTGACATAGTTAACATAGTTTCCTTCTTTACCGTATTTCACGCACTGCTCATGAATGGCTATCATTATGTCGTGCAGCCTTCTATCCACTTCATCGCGGGTCCAGGATAACCTCATGCTGTTTTGGGACATCTCTAAACCGGAAGTAGCGACTCCGCCGGCATTAGACGCCTTGCCAGGAGCATAGAGAATCTTTGCCTTCTGGAAGACTTCAACACCTGCCGGGGTAGTCGGCATATTTGCCCCTTCGCCTACAGCTATACAGCCGTTTTTAACCAAAAACTTAGCGTCGTTTTCGTCTATTTCATTCTGGGTGGCGCTGGGGAAAGCAACATCGCACTTTATACCCCATGGTTTTTTATTTTCAAAATACTGGCATTTAAATTCTTTTGCGCATTCCTTTATACGGGCGCGATGCACGTTCTTTAAATCCATAACGCACTTCAATTCCTTTTTATCTATCCCGGCTTCATCATATATAACGCCGTTAGAATCCGACAATGTTACTACTCTTGCCCCTAATTGGATTAACTTCTCTACCGTGTATTGCGCGACATTACCGGAACCGGAGACGGCGCAGACCTTGCCTTTCAATGATTCGCCTCTAGTCTTTAACATCTCCTCCACAAAATATACGCAGCCATAACCGGTCGCTTCAGGCCTAATCAAGCTTCCGCCCCAATTTAAACCTTTGCCGGTAAGGACGCCGGTAAATTCATTGCGCAGCCTCTTATACTGCCCAAACATATACCCAATTTCGCGGCCACCCACGCCTATATCTCCGGCTGGCACGTCTGTATTAGGGCCGATATGCCTGGATAATTCCAGCATAAAACTCTGGCAGAATCTCATTACCTCATTAGCCGACTTGCCTTTAGGGTCAAAGTCAGAACCACCCTTTGCTCCACCCATAGGTAAGGTGGTTAAACTATTTTTAAATACCTGTTCAAATGCTAAAAATTTCAAAATACCTAAATTGACGCTGGGATGTAAACGTATCCCTCCTTTATAAGGCCCAATAGCACTGTTCATTTCTATGCGGTAACCCCTGTTTATTTGAATTTCCCCCTTATCATCTATCCAGGGCACGCGGAACATTATAACTCTCTCAGGCTCTACCATTCTCTCTAACACTTTAGCTGCCTGATATTTAGGGTTCTTTTCAATAAACGGCATTACTGATTCTACGACTTCCCGCACAGCCTGATGGAATTCCGGCTCGCCGGGATTCTTTGCAACAACCCTTGACATAAATTCTTCAATCTTCTTTGACATTCTCCCCCCCCCTGTGGTTATTTTTTGTTAATATTATGCTTAATATTTAAGCAAGAGGCCCCAAAAAAAATAAAAAGGCGCCTTGCCTTGGTATAAAGGAAAGACACCTTTGTCTTCTTATAACCTCATGTGCGATTATAACATAAGAGCAATGCTTGTCAAGTAATTAATAATCTCTGTTTACGGACATGACAAAGTGCGCTCTGAGTACTCCCATTTAGCCACGCCGTTTACTGTGCATGACCATTGCTCCCAGCCCGTGCCCGGATTAATCCAATAACGCCAATAATATGAGGTGCTCGCCGAAGGCGCTTTTCCACCGCTAGTGCACCTGTTTGCATCTATATAGATCACAGGATCCCCCATTGACGAGTTACCCCAGGTATAACGAAAGTAAGAAGTTGAAGTGCATGAGCTTGGGATTTGGCCGGCAGAAGAACCGATACCAATATCAGTAGAAGTTTCTCCGGTGCGCGTGCCATTAGCCAAGTAATACGCAGCGTGCAGCCTGCGGATTGCTCCAAAATTCGTCTTTACTTCAGCCCCACGAGTATTCTCAATCTGGCTTGTATACTGGCTAAGGC
>JAQTVG010000235.1 GCA_028706895.1 Candidatus Omnitrophota bacterium | reverse complement strand
CCCCTTATTATCATCCCATACTCCCGTTACTTTATAATACAAATGTCGCCCAGGAAGCAAATCCCAAAACAGTTTTACCGAAGGCCAATTTTGCGTACCCGCAGGATGCCCTTGCCCAGATAGAGGAGGCAGTGAATTTTTATCAGCAAAGGCTGGGTGCGCCTCCGCTTGGTATGTGGCCGTCGGAAGAGGCGGTGAGCGAACATATACTGCCGCTCTTTATGCTCTCAGGTATAAACTGGATAGTTACCGACGAGGCAATACTGTTTAAATCCTTAAGAAAGAAAAAAAGAGATACAAAACTTTTATACCAACCCCACCTCTTAAAGAGGAAGGAAGGGAGCCTGAATATTATTTTCCGCGACAGGGCATTATCGGATTTAATAGGTTTTACTTATCATGGCTGGAAGACAAAAGACGCGGTAGCCGACCTGATGAAGCATCTTAAGAACATATCGGATGCCTTTGATGGAAAGGATATGCTGGTTGCTATTGCCATGGATGGGGAAAATGCCTGGGAGTATTATCCGGATGACGGGCACGAATTCCTGAATTTGCTCTATAAGGAATTATCAGATTCCAAATTCGTGAAAACAGTTACTGTGAGCGAATACCTTAAGGAACATCCTGCCAAAAACCAGATTAAACACCTGGCTGCGGGCTCCTGGATATACGGCGAATTTGCAAAATGGATAGGCAGCCACTATAAAAATAAGGCGTGGGAGTATTTGACAAAAGCCAGGAAAGAATTAAATAATATAACCGGCTTAAATGAAGAAACCTTAAGGAAAGCGTATAAACAAATTTATATTGCTGAAGGAAGCGATTGGTTCTGGTGGTATGGAGATGACCACGGTGAGTTTGACCCGCTATTCCGCATGCATTTATCCAATTTTTACACAATAATCGGTAAGGATATCCCCGGGTATTTAAAGTCTCCGCTATAAGCATCTTACCTATTGACATCCAAGGGGTTTTGTGTTATAAAAAAAGCCTAAGATGGTAAAAAAAGACATTTACGAACACCTCGCTGATATTTATTTGGATGCTTCTTCCAAAAAGAAGAGTAAGAAGGCAAGAAAATACCCCGATATTTTTCAAAATCTTTTTTTGGCAAGTTCGGTCGTAATTTTTGCGCTTATTATTCTTTTGTTTAATGCCCACCGCAAGAATGAAACCTTATCCTCATACCTTAATAAAAATAAAACCATAAATTCCCAGATAGTATTTGCCATCCAGCCGAATACAGTAAGAATAAATTTTAATTTTGATCCCGCTAAGGAAGAAGCTTACCGCATAAACCTGAACGAGTTGGATGTGGCTCGTTTTAAGGCATTAGGGTTTTTGGTCAGAAAGGCAAATTACGAAGACCAAATTATCCTGAAGGTTGAATTTTCCAATGCCTCCAATGAAAAATCAGAAGCGTACTTCTATAAAATCCCTTCACACAGGTGGGAAGAATACAGGATAAATTTATCTGATTTTAAGGGTATAAAGAACTGGTCAAAAATGACAACCCTGTCTTTTGTCGTGGAGCAGCAGAACGTCAAACAAAAGAAGGGGATAGTCTATTTAGATAATATAAGGTTTTTGCGATAAACAAGAAGGAGGCGAAAGGCATGCGCATTATTTCTATTACTAATCAAAAGGGAGGATGCGGCAAAACTACAACCGCTATAAATTTAGCGGCATCTTTAGCCAACAATAAGCGCAAAGTCCTGCTTATAGACCTTGACCCTCAAGCGCATGCGACCCTGGGTTTAAACATAAAAGCCGAATTAAGTATTTATAACGTCCTGTCAAAATTAACCAACAAAAAGGCCAAATTAGATAATATTATACAAAAGGTGGATGGGAATTTTGACATTGCCCCTTCAAGCATTATTTTAAGCACGTTAGAGCAGGAGCTGGCGGGTGAAATCGGCAGGGAATCCCGGCTTTGGGATACGTTAAACAATTTTAAGGGAAGCTATGATTATATCCTGATTGACTGCCCGCCTAATTTAGGCATATTGACCATCAATGCCATCAGGGCAACCCATGAAGTAATAGTCCCTGTTGAAGCCAGCCGTTTTTCCCTGGAAGGCTTGACTCAGCTAAACGATATAATTAACCTGGTTAATGAGCGCTTAAATCACAGCGTTAGTTACCGGGTCCTGGTGGCCAATTTTGATTCGCGGCTGAGGCATTCTTTTACTATGCTGGATAAGATAAAATCCACTTTTAAGGACAAGATGTTTAGCAATATTATTCATGTGAACGTAAAACTTAAAGAAGCGCAAAACCACGGCACGCACATTTTCAGTTACGATAAATACTGCCGCGGCACAAAAGATTATTTTAGCTTGTCGCGCGAGATTATCACCCAGGAAAATCCCCCTATAGAAACCCCTGATTTAAAAGAAAAAATGAAAGAAGTGCTGGCAGAAGAGCTTCCCAAGCTTGCCAAACTTACGGAAATAGGTTTCTCTGTATTTGCGCCTGAGGCCAAGGATGTTTATGTTGCCGGAGACTTTAACAATTGGAAGATTGATGATAGCAGCCGGCTGATTAACCAT
>JAQTVG010000234.1 GCA_028706895.1 Candidatus Omnitrophota bacterium | reverse complement strand
CCTACAACTCAACAAGTTTCTTCATATCATTTCACCGTATTTGGAGAAATATGAACGGTTTTTCCGTCCTGCCAGACTGCCAACGAACGCCCTGTCTTTTTATGCCGCGCTACAACCCCTCGAACCGCTTTTTTTAAAGCCGCCTCCGCCTTATCCTGTAAGGACATTCTTTTTTTCATTTATCGCCCCACACTTTTTTGAACTATTGCGAACAAATCATCGTTAAGCACTTCTCTATGGCCATTGCGCCTTTTTGCAATTAGTATAGGTTTTACCTTAGAATTATCAAATAGCATCCAAGAATCAAATAACGGCTCATACACGGTGGAAAAATTATTAATGCCGCGGACAAACCGCCTACGAACATCTTCGGCGGGTACATAGTGCCCGCCTTCCTGAACTCTTTCTTTAATACGGGCTATTGCCAATTCTGCGCTAGGAAGCCAGAGAAAGAAAAGATGTAACCCATACCCTCTGGCCTTCAACTCAGTCAACAAGCTTACATAAGATTTACCGGATAAGGTCGTCTCAAAAGCAAAATCAACGCCGCGTTCCGCGTATTCATGAATTTGCTGAAGCACAAGTTTACCGGCTTTAATAGCCGCGGCGCGAGGCCCAAATGGAGCTAACCCTTGAGCAATAAGATCGGCATTCACAAAATTCGGGCAATTCACGTAGTCAGGCAGGAATAACTTAGCAAAAGTTGTCTTACCTGACCCATTCGGCCCTGCTATAATGTAAGCAGCTTTATTTTTCATAACCGCCTTTATTCTCCCAGGAAACCCTGACAATTTACTCTGTCAGGATTCGCCTGAGCGTCAATAAAAACGGAGAGGCAGGGATTCGAACCCTGGGATCTTGCGATCACGCGCTCTCCAAGCGCGCGCTTTCAACCGCTCAGCCACCTCTCCACATTAAGCACAATAATCTTTATCTAGCGAAATCCCGCCGAATAAATTTATGAGGCGGGAACTTATCCTTTACTAAAGAACTGCGGAAACTGCATCTTTTTATGCTCAATATTATAACCCTGCGTATACCCGATAATTTGGCTCAACAGGGATGCAACTACAAGCACTAAAGAAAACCCAACATTTCCGGTCAATATGAAAGCGGTAAGGCCCATCACCGCGATTGATTCAAGTAACGACAGCTCCAGAATAACACCGGCAAAAAAAACGGAATAGAAACTGTCTTGTGAATCAATGGTTTTCTTGCGTATATTCCATACCCTTCCCCTGATGAAGTAGGCCAGAAAAAATGTAACCAGGCCTAATAACAAAAAAACAAACAACAGGGTATCCTTTATTTTACAATCAATCTGAGGAAGACGCAAGACCCCATAAAACCAAAAGGCGTAAATCAGCGCGCCGTAAATAACTGTCCCCGTAATTACCGCCATCCCCACTATCTTCAATGTTTTTTCTTTAATCATTCCGGGGGCCCTCCGTGGCTCTACATCGCCTTTAGATACACAAACCTTAAAATGAACAATGCTGCCAGAATATAGACCAGCCAGGAAACTTCCTTCCCCCTGCCGGTAAATAATTTTATAGAGGCGTAGCTTATAAAACCAAAAGCAACGCCGGTGGCAATACTGAAAGAAAACGGCATAATCACGATTACCAGGAATGCCGGGATTGATTCAGCGTAATCCTTCCAATTTATTTTTGTTATTGAATGCAGCATCATACTGCCCACGATAATTAACGCCGGAGCTGTCACCGGATGCAGCAGCCCTTTTTCCGTCATGCATCCTCCGCCGATCATCTTAATCAGAGGGAAGAAAAATATCGCCGCTAAAAATGCCAGGCCGGTGACTACGCTGGCCAGGCCGGAGCGTCCGCCTGAAGCAACGCCTGCCCCGCTTTCAATGTAGCTGGTCACTGTGGGTGTCCCGCAGGCAGCCCCCACGCAGGTACCTACTGCGTCGCTTATCATGGCTTTACCGACGCGAGGCAGCTTTCCTGCTTTCATAAACCCGCCCAATTCGGCCACGCCGGCTAAAGTCCCCACAGTATCAAATATATCCATGAATAAAAATATGAAAATGATGGATAAAAATCCTAAATTCAACGCCCCTATAATATCCAGCTTTAAAAAAGTCGGCGCCATAGATGGAGGCATGGAGACAAACCCCTGGTATTTAACCACACCCGTAAGCATGCCTACTCCCGCAGTAACCAGTATGCTCCAGAGAATTGCTCCCCTTATATTCTTAGCCAGAAATACGCTGGTTATTATCAGGCCGAATATGGCAAGCATAGCCGCGGGGTTGATTAAATCGCCCAAAGTGACCAGCGTTGAAGGATGCCCCACCACTATCCCTGCGTCAATAAGCCCGACTAAGGCGATAAGTAAACCGATGCCGCAGGCAATCCCGTACCTGATTGAAGCAGGAATGGCGTCCATAAGCGCCTGCCTTAATTTGGTCAGGGTCAGAAAAACGAAAATTACGCCTACAATAAAAACACAGCCCAGGGCCACCTGCCAACTGATGCCCATAGTCAGGCAAACGGTGTAGGTAAAAAAAGCGTTCTCCCCCATTCCGGCGGCAAGA
>JAQTVG010000233.1 GCA_028706895.1 Candidatus Omnitrophota bacterium | reverse complement strand
ATTGAAGTAATGAGAAAGAACCGTTTATTCCTTTTGCATGAGTCCGGGGTATTTCCGGGGCTTATAAAAAGAAATTATATACTTGGTTTTGATATTGACAATACCCTGACCGCAGACAGGAACGTTCCTATTGCCATAGAAGTAGCGGCAGTATTTTATCAATTATTAAAACGGAATATGAGCATAACATTAATTACGGGAAAATCAGAAGAGGAGCTTGAAGATTACGATACTTTGGGTCCGCTATATAACTATTGCAGGAAAGAAGAATACTTGCTGAATAACCTTATAATTTATACTTCGGATGGAGCGGGTAAATTCAGGGTGCGCGAAAATTACCGATTAGAGATGGACTCTGTCTTTAGCAGGACTTTTCCCGAGGAAGAAGCGATTATTCTGAGTGAGGTGATAAATTATTTATCGGCCGAACTAGACGCAAGATATCACCTTAGCGCCCAGGGCATACAGCCCTTTATCCGCAACTTTAGCAACTTGAAATATAATTTTAGCCCCTACGGCAATAAAGACAAATCACAGTATGCCTTTGAAAAGGATCCGGGGGCAGCAAAGAACTACTCTTCCCGCCGGCTTACAAGAAAAGAGATCGCAGAAGAAACTATAAGGCGTTTAGGCTTAAGAGGGATTAGCAATATAAAATATGAAATCAGCGGTAGCACAACCATAGGCTTTATAAGAAGCAATGTTTCTAAGATAGGGGCAGTGGATGATATATTATCCGCATACTGCGGCCTGATTTACTGGGGAGACGAAGTGGGCGCCGGTAACGATAGGGTAATCGGGGAATATGTTTCCCAGAAGAATAATCTTATTGTCATATCCGTAGATACGCAGAGGATAGCATTGCCCGGCAAGGTGTATTGGATTGGCGGTAATTTAGAAGGCACGCTTTGGTCATTACGCTATATCGAGGAACAAACCCGTTATTTTAAATCAGCAAGACCGACACATGCCAATTCGCCTATAGCTAAATCCAGCCGCGTTTTTATTTTATCAAAACAGAAAGCGCTTTCTGCCGCGCCAGTAGCAAATTCAGGGACGGTTCTCGGGCCCCGCACAGAAGTGCCCCCTTCGTTGACAGATTATATGTCCATTTTCTATAGCGTAGACCCGGATCTTGAAGCACGATACGGCGGGGTTATATACTTCCCGACTCATCTTAAGTACCTTGCCCTGCTCTTCGGGCTCCTGCCCCAGCCACGAGACGGCAGCAGATTAAAAGTAGCTATCATTGGTTCGGGGAAGGGGTTTGATGCCTTATATCTTGGTGAAAAATGCCGTGATAAAGGGATAAACGCAGAAATTACCGGCTTTGAGATAGTAATGGAGTTTTCTAAAACAAGCAGATGGATACAGGAAAAGATAGGATTGACGAATGTTAGTTTCGTCAACACCGATGTCTTAAGTGAGGAGGTAGATTTTTCGGATTACGGGTGCATTTATATTTATCCTCCTTTAAGCAAGCAAGAGCGCATCCAACAACTCTTAGCGCTCAAGCTGCTTCGGCAGATAAAGTCAGGCGCATGGTTCATTATTCAGGAAGAAGGATTAGCGGGAACTTTTGAAGAGACGCTTTTAAAAGTTTCAGAGCAAGAAGGGATAGAAAGAAGATACGAATCTTCCTATGTTGCGCCGTTTAAGGTGTTAATGTTTGCGCGCGCTTCCAGCTCGCCGGTGAAGCGGTTACTGAACGCAGCGGCAGCGCGGGCATCTTTTAAGTATATAAGCATATCGCAAGGCGGAGATAAGTCAGCAGTCTCTCTCAACGACGGGAATAATGTCATTTTAAGTTATTCTTATTTGCGATGGGAGGAATCATTCCCTGATTGGGATATTAAAAAGAAGTCAACTGCCGAGACAGACGCAGATGATGTGCTCAAGGTAGTCGCACGGCAGATAATAGGGCTTTTGGAGCAGCACTCGATAGACCCGCGCAGCATTCATATAGTAAGCGCTAACTTATGCGGGCCAGTTGATAAAGAAAAAAGTATTTATGGCTCGGATTTCCCCGTCCCTAACCTGCCCTTTAGCAATTATCCTTTCCAAAATAGATTCGCAGCATTGTTAAACGAAGCAGACAGCAGCTTACAAGTAAAAGTCGTAATGTGCAACGATGCCGAAGGCGCGGTAAAAGGAGAGACCTATTCACCCAAAGGATTGTTGAGTAAGGTTAAAGACGGCGGGATAGTTATTATTGGCGGCGGGATTAATATTACGGTGAAGAAGGACGGCGCAGTTTATTTTGGCGCTCTCGGAGAGATAAAAGAAGCCGGCCATAACCTTTACCAGACAATAGGAGGCGGGCATTATTTCTGGTCGGGCCACCTTACATCAGGCGGGCATCCCATAGAGAGAGGTAATACCGTAGAGGAAATCATAAGAAAAAGCGGGCAGATGGGAAAAGAATTTGTAGAGTTAGGAGAGAGAGGGTTTGAGGAAAAATACCCTGATTATCCCTTTATTAAATGGGGAGAGGGTTTAAGAGATTTTGAGGATAGGTTATCAGGCCCCAATATAGCAAAGCGTTTACAGAAAGCCGGCCTGTC
>JAQTVG010000232.1 GCA_028706895.1 Candidatus Omnitrophota bacterium | reverse complement strand
CCCTTTATCGCAATCGGTAGTTTTAACCACGATAGTTATAGGCATGGCAGTTATGGTTGTGGCAGTAAGCCTGGCTGTTAGAATTTATGAGAAATACGGCACCTTTGATATCACAAAGATCCGGAGACTGAGAGGATGAAGGCACTATTATTTTTCGTGATTGTTCCTTTGGCGGGCGCTTTTTTAATCGCTATCTTCAGAAAACGGCCAAATAATTTTAGCGATATCATCGTTAACCTGGCTGCCCTGAGTTTAACGGTGCTCTCCCTATATTGCATGAAATTAGTCAATAGCCATAAGATAATCGCGTATAAGATAGGCGGATGGCTGCCTCCATTGGGCATAAGTTTGGTATTGGACGGCTTGTCGGGGCTTATGCTGGTAATTGTGAATTTAGTAGTCTTTCTGGTAATGATATACGCGTTAAGGTACATGCAGTCATATACCGATAAATGGAAATTCCACGCTTTGTTTATGTTGATGCTGGCGGGCATGAACGGCGTAATCTTAAGTTCAGATTTATTTAACCTGTATGTTTTCCTGGAACTTGCTTCTATCTGCGGGTATGCGCTGGTTGCCTTCGGCACTGAAGCCGAAAGCCTGGAGGCGTCTTTTAAATATCTGATTATGGGCGCAGTAGCTTCTATTTTTATACTTTTAGGGATAGTGCTTATTTATAGTTACGTTTCTACTTTAAATATGGCTGATATTTCGCTGGCATTGTCAGATAAGCCAAGGGGGGTACTTATCGGTTTTGTGTCAGTTTTATTTTTGGCAGGTTTCGGCCTTAAGGCGGCGCTGGTGCCTTTTCATTCCTGGCTCCCTGACGCGCATTCATCTGCTCCTACGCCGGTTTCGGCAGTGCTTTCCGGAGTCTTTATTAAGACGCTGGGTATTTACGCCTTGGCAAGAATCTTTTTTAATGTATTAGGGGTTTCCAAAGAAATTCTTTTTGCTTTGATGGTGCTGGGAATATTATCTATGGTTGTGGGCGCATTTTTGGCCATAGCGCAGAATGATATAAAAAGGATGTTTGCGTATTCCAGCATCAGCCAGGTAGGCTATATTATCTTTGCTTTTGGCATAGCTACACCTTTGGCTGTTCTGGGTGGACTCTTCCATTTATTTAATCATGCTATTTTTAAATCCCTGCTTTTTTTAAACGCGGGCGCAATTGAATATTCTACAGGCAGGCGCGACTTACGTAAGCTGGGCGGTTTAAGCAATAAGCTTCCTGTTACAGGAGCAACGAGCCTTTTGGGCTCTATGAGCATATCGGGCATACCTCCTTTGGGCGGGTTCTGGAGCAAGCTTATTATTATTGTTGCCAGCGTCCAGGCCGGTTATATTGGTTTTGCCGTTGTCGCGGTACTGGTGAGTATTGTGACCCTGGCTTATTATTTAAAATTCCAGGCCTTTGCTTTTTTTGCCCCGATAGACGAGGCCTTAAATAAAATAAAAGATATTCCCGCGACTATGAAATTGTCTATGGTAGTGCTGGCGGGGATTTGTGTTATAGCCGGATTAATGCTTATACCGTCGTTCAGGCCGGTTTTGACAGGAGCGGCGGATGTTTTATTGTCAGGTGTTGAATATAAATATGCGTTTTTGAGCGCGATAAAATAATGAAGACAAAAATAGTTTTGTTTATGTTTGGTTTTCTGGCCTGGGTATTGTTGAGCTGGTCGGTGGATTTAGAGCATATTTTTATAGGTATTATCGCAGGCGCCATTGTTTCTTTTATAAGCGCAGGCGTCTTTGAGGGGAGCCCGAATATTTTCAGGAATATGAGCCGTTATTTTTGGTTCCTGTATTACATCCCTTTATTTATGTGGGAGTGCCTCAAGGCCAATATAGACGGAGCATACCGGGTAATTCATCCTGATTTACCTATCAATCCCGGCATTGTTAAGGTTAAAACAACTTTACGTTCAGATACGGCCCTGACTTTTCTGGCAAATTCGCTTACCCTTAAGCCCGGGACGATGGCGGTTGATATTGATAAAGAAGGTGGGATTTTATATGTGCACTGGGTTGATGTAAAAACCCAGGATATCCAGATAGCGACTGAGCTTATTGTGCAAAAATTTGAGCGCGTATTAAAAAGGATTTTTGAATGAGGCGATTACGCTGGTTTATAGGATTAGTTGCGCTTATATGCATATTTTTAGCCATTGCCCTCTGTTCTTTCCCTTCGTTGTTAGAATGGCAGTCGCCGCTTTTAAAGAGGGCGTTCTTTATACTTTTTCTCTGTGCTTCATTTTGCCTGTGGCGCATCTTTATGGGGCCCACATCCAGCGACAGGGCAGCTGCTTTAGATATCCTTGGAATATTGATAGTTGGTTTTTGCGCAATACTTGGGATACCCACCGGCCGCGACTGGTATATTGATATCAGCATTGCCTGGGCTTTGCAAAGTTTTATATCTATTCTCGCTTTAGCCAAATACCTGGAAGGAAGGCGTTTTGATGAATGAAACAGCAGGATTGATATTTATAGTCATAGGAATTGCTTTTGATTTTTTGGGTTGCCTCGGGCTAGTGAGGTTCCCTGATGTTTATAACCGGCTG
>JAQTVG010000231.1 GCA_028706895.1 Candidatus Omnitrophota bacterium | reverse complement strand
TGAGCCGTTAAGCGATAATTACGGCTGGGTACATAAGCGGTTTGTCACCAAAGTTATCAAGGCTCCTAAAATTGAAACGCCGCCCCCGCCCCCACCGCCGCCGGACGATACCGTTATTATTGAAGGCATAGTAAAACCATACGGTATGGTCTTTAAACGTATAGCGACTCATAAACTTCTTACTTCGGATAATAAAATCTTCCTGTTAAAAGGCAATAAAGAGAGCCTGGATAATCTTAATCGCCATAAAGTAAGGATAACAGGAAAGCCCATTGGTAACAAAAATCAAAAATACCCCACCATTGAAACGCAAAAAATTGAGGCCCTGGATTGAGCATTGAAGGCCGCTTTATATATTTTCTGATATTATTCGGGTTATTAATGGTCGCCATGACTGTGCATGAATTTTCGCACGGATGGGTAGCATACAAATTAGGCGATCCAACAGCAAAATATTCCGGCAGGCTCACCCTTAATCCTTTAGCGCATATAGACCCTGTCTGGACATTCCTCCTGCCTTTATTTCTTTTTATGACTACAGGGTTTGTTTTTGGGGCGGCAAAGCCCGTGCCCATAAATTACAATGCTTTAAGAAACCCCAGGAGAGACATGATTTTGATAGGGGCAAGCGGCCCCCTGGCTAACTTTCTCCTGGCATTTCTTTTAAGCTTATTATTGAGGTTTCTCCATTTACCTGTTTATCTAAACTTTATTGTTCAGAACCTGATACTGATAAATGTGGTGCTTGGGGTCTTTAACCTTATTCCTATTCCGCCGTTAGACGGCTCCCGCATTGTGTCGGGCTTATTACCCCGGGACTTAGCGTATCAATACGCGCTTATTGAGCCGTATGGCTTCCTGATACTGATTGTATTTCTTTGGATGGGAATCTTTAACCGGGTGGTCTGGCCGCTGGTTAACCTGACATTAAATTTATTCGGCGTCACTTTTTAAAAATTAAAATGCATACACTAAAGCTTAAATTAAAAAAGCAATCCTACGATATAATAATCGGTAGTGATATCTTGCGCTGCCTGGGCAAATATATCCAAAAACTGGATATCGGAAAAGATGCCTATGTAATTACCAATACTTTCTTAAAAAATAAATACGGGGACCAGCTAAAAAGAGGCCTTGTAAAGTCCGGCTTTACAGTAAGGTTCAAGACTGTCCCTGATACCGAAAAAAGCAAATCCATTGAAACAGCAACTTCGCTGATAAAAGATATAACAGCTTACGATAAAAAGAAGAAAATATTCGTCGTTGCCTTTGGAGGAGGGGTAATCGGAGATTTGGCGGGATTTACCGCCTCTATTTATAAACGGGGCATTCCCTACATACAAGTTCCCACAACATTATTGGCGCAGGTTGATTCCAGCATCGGAGGAAAAACCGCTGTTGATTTAAGCCAGGGCAAGAACCTGGTAGGCGCATTCTACCAGCCGCGGCTTGTTTTTACCGACGCAGCATTGCTTAAGTCCCTGGATGCCAGGCAGGTGCGGGCTGGCTTGGCAGAAGTAATAAAATACGGGATAATAAAAGACGCCCGTTTATTTGCCTTTATGGAGAATAAGCATAAAGATATCCTTTCTTTAAAGCCAGGCGCCCTGGAATTCATAATTACGCGCTGCAGTAAAATAAAAGCAGACATTGTAGGGCTTGACGAAAGGGAAGAGAAGGGGATACGCACAATCTTAAACTTTGGCCACACTATCGGCCACGCCATTGAAGCAGCGGCAGGATTTAAAGGATACAACCACGGCGAAGCCATAGCATTGGGGATGCTAATAGCTTCTGACATAAGCAGAAAATTAGGATTAGCTAATGACGCAACCACCCAAAGAATAGAAAACCTGATAATGGCTGTAGGGTTGCCGGCCAAAATAAAGAAAATATCCTTCGCGGGCATAATAAAGATGCATTATCATGATAAGAAATTTATCGGCTCCCAGAACAGGTTTGTCCTTATAAAGGACATCGGAAAAACAAGGATAGTCAAGAATATCCCCCTAAAAATAATCAGCCAGGCCTTAAGAGAGAGGATTTGACATATTTACAAAAATATGTTATAGTTTTTACATAAAGAAAGCTAAATCTAACGCATAATCAATTAGAAAGGTAAAATTAATGTCAGCTGAAACAGCAAAACCACAAGCTCCAGAAGCTAAACCCGTAGAAGAAAAACAGACCAATTGCCCGGCTTGCAATAAACCCATTAAAAAGTTAAAACGGTATTACCGTAATGGTAAGTTTTATTGCAATAAAAGATGCTGGGCCAAAGCAACAAAAAAACCTAAGGAAGAAAAAGCATGAAAAATAAAGGTGCAGAAAGAAGGCTTTATCCGCGTATAGACCAGGCGCTTCCCCTTAAAATAGCAGCAGATGGATACCAGTTTGTTACCAACACTGAAAACGTAAGCTGTGTCGGGGCATATTGCCACCTGGACAAATATATACCGCCTTTTACCAAGATTGCGGTCAAATTAGTCCTGCCTGTTAAGACAGGCGGCAAGATAAAAGATGTGAATGTTGAATGTAGCGGCGTGGTGGTAAGGACCGACGACGAAAAGAAGGGTGGTTTCAATATCGCCCTCTTTTTT
>JAQTVG010000230.1 GCA_028706895.1 Candidatus Omnitrophota bacterium | reverse complement strand
CCTGAAGAATGATTATCCTGAGAGCCGTGTGAATTTAAAGCAGCGTGGTATGCCCAAAAAGGACAACTGGATAGACAATCAAGATTTGCAATAAGCTGGAGCTCGCATTTGACGGCGCTGCGTATCAGGCGTAGCAATGGGAAATTCCTGTTTACGCTTATCTCCGCGAGCGTTATCCGGTCAGCCCCTAACCCCTCCCAGTATTTGGCCCTTTTAATAGTATCAACTCCTGCCTGAGTTGATACTCCTACTTTTAATTTTGGGTAACGCCTCTTTATTAATTCTAAAAGATAAGGTATAGAAACGGTCACTGAATCAACGCCGATATCAATAAGCCAATCTAAAAGAGCAACCAAGCTCCTTTGCCCTTTTGCGGTCCATTCGCGGTTGCCAAGGCAGTTAGAATTTAATAAATAATTAAAGCTGATGCCGCGCTGGCGGGCCTGGGAGATACGCTTAGCAGCTTTACTTTTCGTAACGTGGGGCAACATGTAAGATGCCCTCCCGCCCCCCACAAAATCACGAGCCAACTTTGCATATACCTGCTCTACTCCGGCAGTATTCATCCGCGGCAACAAATCGCTCTGCCAATTATGCGGTACCGAAAATTTCATATGGCTGCCTCAAAGTTTTACATCTAGTAATAACAGAAACTACTGTTGCAGTTACCCGAATATATATCTTTATACAACGCTTTAACTTTTTCTATAAAAACCGGCTTCTCCGGATTTTCCTTAAGCAGATCCTTAGAGCCGCGGATAAACTTTATATCTCTTATCTTCTTTGCGGTAAGGTCCTCGCGGCCGACTATCTTTACGAATCCAATTTTGAATTTATCCAAATCGTATAAGGCGCAGGCGCCGCACCTGTCCAGGAAATTGCCGACATAAAAAAACCGTAAAAGCTCTGCTCTTTTTTCGGGGCTGGATTCCAGCTCGCCTTCAGAAATTTCATAATCCAGGCAACAACCTAATGCTTTTCTAAATATGGCCGCCTCCATCCAGGTGGCATCTCCCGGATATAAATCCAAGAGCCTTTTTAATGGCTTTATATTTAAGGAATTGGAGAGAAACGGGTATTTTGCCGCCATCAAACCGTGTTGAAAAGTACAAAACCCGTCTATGTTATGGCACTTCTGGTTAAGAGCGAATACCGCCAGTTCCGTATCCCCGGATTTAGAAGCAATAAGCCCGATTTCTTCTATGCTTAGCTGCCTGTCAAGTATCACTCTTGATACACCCAAATCTTTATAAAAAGCTACTGTCTGGGAATTAAATGTGGTGCCGCCTGTGCCCATATGGATTTTTGTATTATATTGCCTTTCTTTAACCATCAGCAATACGTTAATATCCACGACTGTTAAGGCGTCCACTCCGGCATCTACGGCCTGCCGGATATTGTCCATGACCAAATCATACTGCTCTTCTGAATAGAACTCATTTATAGTAAAAGAAACAGGAGTCTTGTGCGAATGGGCCAGCGTAACAACGCGGCACAATTCTTTAAAGTCGTCTAAATTAGCGGATCTACCGGCACGCCTATTTGGAGAAGCAAGGCTGGTATATATTCTCCTCCACTCTTTAGTATATACGCCGCAATATATCTCGTCGGCGCCGGCCTTGATAACATCCTCTACTTCGTAAACCTTGCTAATGGGAGCGAGTATTTTCATTGTTTAATTTAGGCAAGAGATATTCATAAATTTGCTCAGCAATCAGCTTATGCCCTTCGGAGTCAGGGTGCGGGTCTTTTCTGCTCAATATATTCTTGCAAGCCAAACTCCAATCTATCACGGTAAAATTATATTCTTTACACCGCCTGACCGCGGCCTCCATAAAAGAAACATTTTTTATAGCTGTTAGTATCGCAACATCAAATTTATTTTCCACAGAAAGTTTTTTAAGTTCTGCGAGGGACACTGATATGCCTTTAACCAGGGCGTAGCTTTCCCGCTGCCGTTTCGCCTCAGAAATAACCATCCTTTCGGATATGAATCTGTATAACGCGCTATGCTTAGCTAAGTAACGTATAGCAGGAAACCTCGGAAACTTGCGGCTTTTAAAAAAATCATCCTCAATTAATGTCATAATTACCAAATCCGGATGATAGATTAAAGCCTTTGTTTTTAATATCTCGATATCCTGCAAGGTATTGTACCCCGGGACGGAGAAATTAATAACCTCGTATTTTAATTTCTGGTTGTTATTAAGCCTGGCTTCCAGCCTCTTAGCGAAAGTATCCTCTAGCTCTACGCCCCAGCCAAAACCTATGGAATCTCCAAGTATTACAATACGGAAAGTACCTTGCGGTTTTGTGACGGTGTATCTATAATCCCGTAATCCGTCTGATGAAATTGCTATTTGTGTAGGAGGCAGTTTTACTCTGATACCCTTAAAAATAATCTTTGAATTTGGGCGCAATTCATAACCTAGCCGCGGATTATTACTGGGTATATATATTTGGCCAATTGATGAAGAAGGGAAAATAATCCTAAAGATTATTTCTAGCCCCAGAAGAAACGCTATCAACAATAAGAAAAACTTGGCTATTTTAGCTATCATACCATTTCGGCTTTATAAGCCGCATGAAGCCCGTAAGGCC
>JAQTVG010000229.1 GCA_028706895.1 Candidatus Omnitrophota bacterium | reverse complement strand
GTTTTGCTGCCCTGGCAACTTCGTGTATCTGTTCCTTCTTGTAAATATTGCCAGGGTTCAACCTTATTTTGTCTACACCGCTGTCAATAGCTTCTATGGCAAGGCGATAAGAAAAATGTATATCCGCGACTATAGGGATTTTTACCCTGCTTTTAATTAATTTTAAGGCCCTGGCATCCTGATTATCTTTTACGGCTAACCTTACAATTTCGCATCCGGAAGACTCTAACTCTTTTATCTGCCTTGTAACATTATCAATATCAGAGGTTTTAACCTTGGCCATGGACTGCATGGCAATAGGATTATTCCCGCCGATAAGAATATTACCGATACGTATTACCCTGGTTTTGCGCCTTTTTATTTTATCCATTATTTAACCAACTTCGCTATCTTGTCCCCGAAAATCCTTAACACATCATTATAAGTAGCAAATAATGCCAATGATATGATAAGGGTAAAACCTACCTGCGTGATAACGCGCTCTACCTTTAAACTAAGCTGCCTGCCCCTTATTTTCTCAATAGCCAATAAAACGATATGTCCTCCGTCCAACACCGGTAAAGGCAAAAGATTAAATATGCATAAGCTTATGCTTAACACCGCCACTAAATGTAAAAGCGCGATTATCCCCACGCTTGCCGCTTTAGATGTTATAAAGAATATGCCCAGGGGCCCGGTTATTGATTCACTCATAGATAATTTTCCGGTAATCATGCGCCAGAGCGCCTTATAAGTCATAACCGTCAGGCTCCATGTCTTCTTCGCCCCCAAAACAAAAGATTCCATGGGCCCGTGCCTTACCTGTATAATTTCATCTTTTGGCGTTATGCCTATTAACCCGACGCTGCGTTTCTGGCCCAGCATATCGTCTAATTGTTTCTCTTTTATATTGACCTCTATGGTATATTCTTTATTGTCCCGTAGAACCAAAAGCGAAACTCTTGAGGGTGTTTTTCTCGCCTGTATAGCCGCCTGCAAATCTTCCCATAATTTTATTTTTTTTCCGTCTATAGCTATGATATTATCCCCTACCTGTATACCGGCATCTTTGGCGCCGAAACCATCCACCAGCCCTCCCACCTTTGCAGTAAGGGTTGGATAACCAGCAAAAAATATCAGCCAAAAACACAAAAATCCCAATATATAGTTTAATAACGGCCCCCACAATATTATCTGGGCGCGTTCGGCAGGGCTCTTGCTCAGATATTCATCAGGCATGTTCTTAAACTCTTCCACGCTATCGCCTGCGAGTTTCACGTAGCCGCCCAGCGGCAGTAAACTTACGCTGTATTCAGTATCGCCTTTTTTTACGGTCAACAGGCGCTTGCCAAACCCAAAAGAAAACTTTTCAACTCTCACGCCTATTTTCTTAGCGACGATAAAATGGCCGAATTCATGTATGGTTATCAATACGCCTAAAATCAACAGGAATATAAGAAGATTGATCATATGCTATCCTTTGCCGATTATTTTATCGGTTTCTCTCCTTGCCCAGTTATCCGCCTCAAGGATATCGCCCAGGCACGGATTTGCGATATTACGGTGCCTGCCTAAAACTTTTTCAATAACTTCTGGTATAGAAATAAACCTGAGCCTGTTTTTCAAAAACTCGCCTACGCTGACTTCATTAGAAGCATTTAAAACAGCAGGCATAGTGCCTTTATCTTCTGCTGCGCGGTAAGCTAACCCCAGGCACGGGAATTTTTTAAAATCGGGTTCCTGGAAATCAAGCCTGTTTGCCGAAATAAAATCCATGGGTTTAGTCCTGGTAGCAAACCTCTCGGGATAAGTAAGCGCATACTGTATGGGTATGCGCATATCCGTAACCGACAATTGCGCCATAATTACGCCGTCCTCAAATTCAACCATGGAATGAATGATGGACTGCGGATGTATGATAACTTTTATCTTCTTTGGCTCTATATCAAACAGGTACATTGCCTCTAATACTTCAAGGCCCTTGTTCATCAGATTAGCAGAGTCAACGCTGATTTTAGGCCCCATCTTCCATCTGGGATGGTTAAGGGCATCGCCTACCGAAATATTCTTCAGGTCCTTCGGGTTTGTCTGCCTGAAAGGCCCGCCTGAAGCAGTAAGATAAATATTTCTTACTCTATCCACATCTTCATTCTTCAGGCATTGCCATATCGCGGACTGTTCGCTGTCTATAGGTATAATTTCTATTTTTTTGGCTTTGGCCCTCTTCATTATTATAGGGCCGGCCATCACGAGCGCTTCTTTATTGGCAAAAGCGACATCCTTGCCGCTGTCTATGGCTTTTAACAAAGGCATAAGCGCGCTTGAACCACTCACCGCCAAAACTACTTTATCTATCCGCCCATCCTGCACCATATCCTCTAAGCCGGGCTTCCCGCAAAAAAGCTTAATACCCCTGGATTTTAATTCAGGCTTTAATTTTGCGGCGGCATTTTCGTCTGCCACGCAAACAAACGACGGATGGAATTCTTTTACCTGTTTATATAAAAGCTCAATATTTGAGTTAGTGCTTAAAGCCAAGGCGCTAAATTCTTTGGGAAAACTCTTGATTACTATAAGCGTATTCTGGCCTATAGAGCCTGTTGAGCCTAAAATTGCAATGCGTTTCATT
>JAQTVG010000228.1 GCA_028706895.1 Candidatus Omnitrophota bacterium | reverse complement strand
GACAAAATATCTTTAATTAAATTTTCGGACCCAGGAAGAGCGGCTCCCGAAACTTTTGCCGCACCGGAAATGGCTTTATCAGAAATAACCTGCCCGTCGCGCATGGTAATAATTCTTCTGGCGCAAACGGCAATTTCGTTTTCATGGGTCACGATAATTATGGTTTTACCTTTTTCGTTAAGTTTTTTTAATATGGCGATGATTTCTTCTTTGCTTTTTGAATCAAGGTTCCCGGTGGGCTCGTCGGCAAAAATTATCGGCGGGTCATTAACCAGGCTCCTTGCAATCGCGACTCTCTGCTGCTGGCCGCCGGACATCTCATTTGGCTTATGAAACATCCTGTCTTTCAGGCCAACCTCTTCAATCTCTTTTGCCGCTTTATCTTTTAAATGCCTTTTACCGGCATAAATCAACGGGAGTTCGGCATTTCCCAGAGCTGTCATCTTAGGCAGTAAGTGAAACTGCTGAAAGACAAAACCGACTAATTTATTCCTGACTAACGCCAGCTCCTTGTCTGTAAGCTTTGTTACGTCTTCGCCTCCCAGCAAATATTCCCCTGAATCCGGCCTATCCAAAAGCCCCAGCACATGCATCAGCGTAGATTTTCCGGAACCCGAAGCCCCCATAATCGCCACAAATTCTCCGGGAGAAATCGCCAGCGATACGTCGCGCAGGGCCTCTACCTTAACACTGCCCATCTGGTAAGTTTTGAATAAATTTTTGACTTCTATCATTTATCTTTATTTTTTAGTAGAATCTCTCTTCCTCAAATTAGGTAAAAACGGATTAGTGCTTGTGCTGCTGGCAGGAAGGACATATTTCTTTGTCGCGACAATTACCGTATCGTTAACAGATACCCCCGAAATAACCTCATAATTCTTATCGTCGGTAATGCCTAACTTGACAACGCGCTTCACCGGATTTTTATCGTTGGCCTGTTTTAACAAAACATAGCTTTCGTCTTTTTCCTTGCGCACTGCTTCAACCGGCAAAAGCAAAGCGTTCTCCCTACTCTCAGCCTTAAAATCTACAGTCGCGTTCATACCCGAGCGGAAAAACTCAGGGGCCTTTTCAGGGATAAGGTCAACTTTATATATGGTAACATTATTCACAGTCTCTGATTCATAATATATATGCTCCACAGATCCCTCTATTTTTATGTTGGGATACGCGTCCAAAGTTATAAACGCTCCCTGCCCGACTTTAATCTTTCCTATATCGGTTTCATCAACCTGCGCCCGGACGATGAGATGGTCGGACAGGACGATTACTGCGTCGCTGGTCGTAACAGTCTGGCCGGGCTGCGTTGTCGCGACTATGACTTCTCCGTCAATAGGCGAGACTAAAGGTATCCCTTTATACACTTCTTTCCAGTATTTTAACTGTTCTTCCCCCTGGCCTTTAGCGGCATCAAGAAGCGCGGCCCGTTCAGTAGAGCTCATCCAGGCAATCTTCTGCCCGCTTTTTACCTCTTCGCCTTCCTTAACTAAAATGGTTTCTATGCGGCCGTTGACCGGCGGTTTTATTTCAAGGCGGTTCTTGGGATAAACCGTCCCTGTGGTAGAGATAAAAGTTTGAATTGGCCCGATAATGGGAGTAATTTCTTTTATTATTTCACTGCCGGGGCCTTTGTTGTTTATTTTTATCATAACAAACGCGCCAACGGCTAATATTACCAAAATTAAAAAAATGATTTTTGATTTAATATTTCGCATATTCTAACACCTCTCCTTTCGCCTGAATCCAATTTGCTTCAGCCAGTAATGCGTTTGTCTGGGCGCTAAGATAACTTAATTTTGCGTTGACCCTGTTATCTTCAATGATTGTCCAGTTATCGTAAGTCATAAAACCTATTGAATATTCAGCCTCAGCTATTTTAGAGCGCTCCTCGGCGGCAATTAACGTTTTGTATTGGACATCCACCGTCTCAATGGCATCGCGCAAAGATACCCACGCGTCTTCCAGGCTTACGATTACCCCGTCTTTTGTGCTTCTTTCATTAGCCCGCAACTGGTTTAGTAAGGCCTTGGCCTGTGATACCTGGGCAAACCTTAGGCCTCCTTCAAATATAGGCATAGATAAAGTAAGGCCGAGGTTCCATTCATTGCCTTTTGGAGACCACCGGGAACCATTTTTATCCGCGCCTGCCTGCCCGGAAAGACTGGGAGAAAAATTAGCATAAGCGGATTTAAGCGAGAATTCCGCCGCATTTTTTTGCGCGATAACCTGTTTTAGCGAAGGATTCCTGTTTGCTAAAGTTTCAAAATCCGGCCTCTGTTCTGCTGAATCAACAACTTTAAAATCAGCTTTCACCAGCATAGGGACAAATTCTTTGCGACCCATCTCTTTGGTAAGTTCCCGCTGCGCAAGCACAACATCCCTTTTTGCCTGCGCCAGTTCAAAATTAGCCTGGGCCAAGTTTGCTTCCGCGGTCAATAGCGCCCCTCTATGCTCAAGCCCTGACTCATAACGTAACGTTATTAATTCAAGGTTGCCCCGTCTTATCCTGACGATGTCTTCTGTAACGCGAATCGCTTCCTGGGCGTTTAACAGATTAACAAACGCAGTCCTAAGCCGCAACCTTACCTCGGAAGAAGTAAACCTGTAACTCTGCTGCGAGGCT
>JAQTVG010000227.1 GCA_028706895.1 Candidatus Omnitrophota bacterium | reverse complement strand
TCTAGAAGAGAGAAGGCAGATTTTGCAACTTGCGCTTCATAATTTTAAAGGAGGGATACTTTTTTTCTATTTTGATACCCTCGACGCTATCCAGCATATGTTCTGGCGTTATTCCGATTCGCAATCACCCGGATATGAAGAAGACTCCGCGTATAACGGCACCATTTCTCTTTACTACGAAAAAATAGATACCATTATCGGTGAGGTGTTGAAAAACTTGGACGCGAATACCATTTTAATCGTCTTGTCGGACCATGGATTTAACGCGTTCCGCAGGTCCGTGCATTTAAACCGCTGGCTTATGGATAATGGTTATCTTTATTTGCAGGCAGGAGCTACTGAGGGAAAAGAATTCTTTGAAGGCGTGGATTGGCGAAGAACGAAGGCATACGCGCTGGGGTTTGGGGGGATTTATTTGAACAAAGCCGCAGCGGAATATAACGGAACCACGGCAAAGATTCTGCAAAAGGAGATTATGGCAAAAATCAGGCAACTCCGCGATCCGCAGACAGACAGGCCGGTTGTCAATAGTGTTTACGCGCCTGAAGACGTATTCAGCGGTCCGTATATGGATATTGCCCCTGATGTATTCGTCGGGTTTAATACTGGTTACCGCGCTTCCTGGCAAACTGCGTTAGGAGGCGTACCGCATACCGTAGTAGAAGATAATCAAAAAAAGTGGAGCGGGGATCATTTAATTGATCCCGTTTTAGTCCCCGGGGTAGTTTTTGTTAATGCGAAGACGGATTTGAAGGATCCAAGCTTGATTGATATTGCTCCTACGGTGCTGCGTTTGTTTAATGTCATTCCGCCCGAAGAAATGAAGGGGAAGGTTTTATTGAAGGATAATGATTAAAAAAAACATGCAGGCAGGGGAATTAAAATTAAGAAAAAATGCGGTATTAGCTATAGGTATGATTGTCGGGCTAGGTATAGCTGTGTTTGCCTGTGTTTTGGCGTACTCGGGTACCTTTAAGAGAAAGCCGGACATAATACTGATCACCTGTGACGCATTGCGGGCCGATCATCTAGGTTGTTATGGATACAAGCGAATGACCTCTCCTGTAATTGATAGATTAGCTTCTGACGGAGCATTATTCCTGAATTGTTTTAGCACTTCCTGTTCTACGCTGCACGCTATTCCGGCTCTTATTTCCGGACGATATTTGGCCGTTTCGGAGTTGGATGTTTTTAATGGCGAGTCGTGTAATATAATCGACGGAAAATTCACTCTTCTGGCGGAATATCTTAGAAAATCCGGTTATCAAACGGCGGCTTTTGTTTGCAATGATTTTGTAAGGCAGGGAACCGGTTTTGAGCATGGTTTTGATGTATTTAAGATGTGCGTGGGCTCTTCCGGGACCGTAACGGACAAGATTATTGATTTTTTAAACCGTTATAACAGGGCCAAACCGTATTTTATTTGGGTACATTATTGCGATACGCACGTTCCATATTTTTCTCCGGCAGAATTCTCGGCCGTTTTTAAGAATGACAGGTTCTACAACGAAAATAATGCGGTGCTCGCGGTTGACCTTGTGCCTCGCGGCACGTATCCAAAAGACGGATCTATATCCCGGAAAGCTTTTCACAAGGGAGAATTTTCCAGTAATTATTATACTGCTCTTTATGACGCAGCCATACGGCATAACGATTCTCAGATCGGCAGGCTGCTTACGCATGTAGACGACAATACCGTCATTATTGTTACCGCTGATCATGGCGAGAGCCTGGGCGAACATAATAAATATTTCCATCACATTAGTATGTACGATGAGGTGTTACGCATACCGCTTATTATCCGGGATAATGGTTATTTTAAGGGAGGCAAGAAGATACCTGTGCTTGTATCGTCGGTGGATATTGTCCCTACGATTTTAAACAGGATAAATCCTTTTTGGTATTTTTTTGTTAAAAACAGATTTGACGGTATAGATTTGGCGAGGGCAGCCGGCAGCCCCCCAAATAGAAAATACATATACTCGTATTTCCCCGGGATACGATGTATACGCGATGTGAAAAAAAATATCAAATACATGATATTTCCAGATGATAAAGAAGCACTTTACCGTATCCCGGACGAGGAAAATAACCTTATAAATGATGATTCGCTTAGAGATGAAAAGCAGGAGTTAAAGCGGTCGTTACGCGCGTGGTTGAAAGAATATCCTGTCAATGTCGATGGTAACCGCAGAAAGTGTGCTTTGGATGAACAGGCGCAGGAAAATTTGAGAAGTATGGGGTATATCCAATGAAAAAAATACTACTTATCAGGCCGCCAAGATACCTTTGGCCGTTTATAAACGAATCCGATAATTTCCTTCTGCCTTTAGGCCTGCCTTGTGTGGCCTCTGCCATAAGGTCGGCGTTAGCTGATGTAGAAGTAAAGATTGTTGATTGCCCCCCGCTAAAAATAGGCTGGAAGACGCTGGAGGGGATATTAAGAGAAGAGAAGCCTGATATGGTAGGCGCGGGTGAAGAAGCTCTTTATCATCACGAGGCGATAAAATTATTTAAGCTGGCTAAAAAAATAAACCCAGGAGTTATTACTATTGCAGGCGGGCATTTCTTTTCCTGGATGGTGGATTACGGCTTGAAAAATTTTCCTATTGATGTCATCGTGA
>JAQTVG010000226.1 GCA_028706895.1 Candidatus Omnitrophota bacterium | reverse complement strand
AAACAAATTATCCGGTATAAGCCCCCCGATTAAGAAAATTACGCTTAAGGCAAAAACAAATAAAAAAGATACAGAACGCCTTATTTTCCCCGCGCGCAAAAATAAAACAATCCCGCCGGTCAATATGCATATAACAAGGCAGTAAAATAATGTATTTCTTAATCCAAGAAAAGGGATAAATATAAAAGCTGTCAGGAAACTTCCCAGTACTGCGCCGCCTGTATTTATTGAATATATATTCCCAACATCGTGGCCTATAGTTTCATTGCCCGACGAATAAAACGCAACCAAAGCAGGAAATGCTATGCCCATTAATAAAAACGCGGGAAAAACCATAATAAAACAGATAAACCATAAATAAAAAGTGGTAAATCTATCCAATTGAAAAGGGAAATAACGCAACGTAACAGCAAAAATAAGGCCGCTTAATATTAAGCATACGCCCAGGATAAACGAGTAATTTTTATTTTCTTTAATAAGGCTTGAGTTTACAAAAGCCCCCAGAGAACTGGCTATCAAAATTATTATTAATACAGATGGGAAAAGATAAGCATCATTGGGAAAAATAGATACCAATACCCTGACCAGCAATATTTCAAAAGATAAAGCGCAGAAGCCGGATAGAAACGCCACAAACAAAGAAATCTTCTGATAAAAAGAGGCCCCTGCCAATCCGCTCTCTACAGTAACAGATAATGATTTTTCCGGAAAACCTGCGTCATCAAAGCCATGGTTTAATGTATATAGATAAACAGCGGTACCTATGAATATATTTATCGCGGCAATTATATACGAACTAACAGCTATTCCAAAACGCTCTAACATAAAAAATGTTACAATTATACACCCACATACCGCGCCAAACGTATTTAAACCATAGAGAAAACCAAAATCCTTTCTGACATCGCCCCGGGAAGATATGACAAGAAACCTGCTCATCAACGGCAACGTCGCGCCCATTAAAGAACAAGGGATTATCAAAAGAATAAAAGCTGATATGAATTTAACTATGCTAAATATACGCAGGTCTGAGCTGATATTATTATAAAAAAAAGGCATTGTGACGCGGTTCATATTAAGTAAAAATGGCAAAGCAATAATATATAAACCAATAAAAAATTCAAATAAACTGTAATATCTCGGGAGATTTTTTTTGCTATCTATAACTTTCCCGCAAATATAGCTTCCTATGGCTAAACCTGCCATAAATGAAGAAACAACCGCGCTTATTGAATAGAGCCCTACGCCAAAAACAGGGATGAACATCTTAACCCAGATTAATTCATAAGACAGACTGCAAATTCCCGAAAGAAAAAAGATTGGATAAAATATCTTGTAGGAAGGTTTATTTAGTATCACGTTAAGGTTTATTTTTAAATTCAAAAAAATAATAATTCTCCAGGAAATCGTACTCGCGGACAAATTCATAACCGGCTGCTTCAAGGGTTGATATAATCTTTTTTAAATTCATGGGGCCAAATTTATCGTTAATCCCGAATGCCTCAAAGAGTAAATGATTATTAAGCACGCCTAACGGGTTTATATATTTATCATCAATATTTTTTCTCTGGCGGTCAAAGACTCCCATAACATCAAGGGGAACAATCAGCCATTTATCCCACTTTAGAACTGGCAGATGCACGCTAAACTGCTGCTGATTTAAAGCTCCATCCGGGCTCATCACTATTCTTTCTTTGGCATAATAATCCAATAAGTCATTCAGAAACCACCTATCCGCGAGTATCTTGTTAAAATCCTGAATAATCTTTTTCCTGGTATCAAGAGGGATATCCTGGCCTTTCCAGTGTTTGATAAAATATTTAACTTCGCTGCTTAATCTTTTAAAAACAGGAGAGCTTCTTTTGTCAGAAGATAAAACCATAACTATTTTTTTAAAGCCATCCGAATCAATTTCATCAAAATTAAGCGTATTCCTCTTGGCGTCTGTTATGTATAAACGCCCTGTTTTTTTTAGCGACGGCCTTAATTCCCGAAAATAAACTTCCGGGGCAATTAAACATGGATAAACCTCACACAAGAATATGATATCAAAGGTATGCTCTTTGTAAAAAGGGTCAATTCCTTCGGCTTTAACTAATACAGGGAAGATATTTTTGAATTGGGATTCTTCTATTTCTCTCTTAATATGCTCAATCATCCGTAGGTCTAAATCTGTAGCGAATACCCTTCCTGTCCCTTTCAAGGCCTCGGCAAAACGGAATGTAAAGAATCCTGGGCCCGCGCCGATATCCAGGATATCCATGCCGGTTTTTATTTTTAAGGTTTTTATAATACGGGAAGGGTTTGTGTCTAATAAAACTTCTCTGTCAAGCTTCGTCAAAAGCCTAAGGTCAACCTGGCTCTTCCCTTGAGAATAAATGTACTCATCTATAGGAGAGGAGGATGTTTCTTGTCCCCCGCAGGGCTGTTTTTGGTTCTTAATGCGCGTAAACCTCACAGACGCCTTATCCTTATCCACATCTACTACCAAAAAATGAATAAAGTGCGGTTCCCGGTATCTTTTCAAGTAGCACGACAGGGATTTAGACAGTATATAACTCTCTCCTGATTTTTTTAATTCAAGGTACTGAAGATTAGGGCCGAAGATGTACTTTACCTTGCTTGCGGCAAGAGAA
>JAQTVG010000225.1 GCA_028706895.1 Candidatus Omnitrophota bacterium | reverse complement strand
GTAGTATCATTCTATTTTGTCTTAAGTATTATGGAGGACACAGGTTATCTGCCGCGCCTGGCAATACTATTGGATAATCTGCTGCATAGGCTGGGGTTGCACGGTTATGCGATTATACCGGTGCTCTTGGGTTTTGGCTGTAATGTTCCCGGGATTATGGCTACGCGCATCTTAGAATCCAAGCGCGAGAGGTTTATTGCCTCTACTCTTATATCCATAGGTATTCCGTGCGTGCCTTTACAGGCAATGATATTCGGCCTTTTGGGTAGTTTTGGAGGCTTCTATGTGCTGGGAGTATATGCAGTTTTATTCTCCTTATGGATAATATTAGGGGTTATTCTAAACCGGGCGCTTAAAGGTTACAGCCAGGAGTTATTCATTGAAGTTCCTTCTTACAGGTTTCCACCCATATATACTTTAGGGAAAAAACTTATTTTTAGAATAAAGGGGTTCTTGATTGAGGCTATCCCGGTGGTTATGCTTGGCGTTTTAATCGTCAATGTGCTTTTATACTTTAAATTATTTGATTTTGTCAGCAGTATATTCGCGCCTGTGATTAAAGGCCTCTTTGGCTTGCCTAAGGAGACCGCTATTTCCCTGGCAATAGGCTTTATCAGAAAAGATGTCGCCGTCGGTATGCTTATGCCCCTTGGCTTAACTGTAAAGCAGCTTTTTATTGCCGCGACGCTGCTATCCATATCTTTCCCCTGCATTGCCACATTTGTAGTCTTATTTAAAGAGCTGGGTTTTAAAAGTTTGATAAAATCAACCGCAATAATGGTTATTACCGGTTTAGCGGTAGGCGCAATACTTAATTTTTGGATTATACGTTAATGATGAAAGCCATTGCTTTGATTTCCGGAGGCCTTGACAGCATTTTGGCGGCAAGCCTGGTTAAAAAACAGGGTATAGAAGTTGTGGGTTTAAAATTTAAAATACCCTTTTGTTCCAATAAACATAAAGGCGTCTCCGATTTTGGTATAGAAATAAAAGAAGCCGATATTTGCGATGATTTCTTGGAGATGATTAAAAAACCAAATTATGGTTACGGCTCCAATATGAACCCATGCCTGGATTGTAAAATCCTTATGTTGCGTAAGGCCGGGGAGCTTATGGAGAAATACAATGCTAAGTTTATTGTAACCGGAGAAGTTTTGGGGCAGAGGCCTATGTCGCAGCACAAAAAGGCCCTGGCGGCTATTACGAAAAGATCCGGGCTTGAGGGTTTGATATTGAGGCCTTTATCAGCCAGGCTTTTAGAGGAGACTATACCGGAAAAAGAAGGATGGATTAAGCGCGATGCCTTATTGAATTTTAGCGGAAGAGGGCGTAAACAGCAAATAGGTTTGGCCCGCGATTTCGGCATCAAAGAGTATGCGCAGCCTGCCGGCGGATGTTTATTGACTGACTCCGGTTTTTCGGGGAGGCTTAAAGACCTCATGGAGCATGAAGGTTTAGACCGGGATAGCGTTGAATTATTGAAATTAGGAAGGCACTTCCGTTTAAATGACACTGCGAAGATAATAGTGGGGAGGGACAAAAGAGAAAATGAGCAGTTGCTTAGCATGGCCGCGCCGGATGATTATTTATTTATGCCTACCGACAAATTAGCCGGCCCGACTTCTTTAGGCAGGGGGGATTTTAACAAAGAGTTAATCAGCCTTTCCTGCGCTATAACTTGCAGTTATTGCGATATTGATGGAATTTCCGCCGCGGATATAATTTATAGAAGAATTTCTGAAAAAGAAGATAGAATATTAAGGATCGCGCCTATTGAGGAAAACAAGCTTTTAAGCATTAAAATATGAAAGAGGCCCTTCTTTACGAAAAGTTACAGAATAACGCGGTGCATTGTTTTCTTTGCAATCATTTTTGCCGTATAGCCGACCAGAAATTCGGCTTTTGCGGAGTCAGGCAGAATATAGGCGGAATATTATATACGCATACTTACGGCAAGGTTGTTTCGGCGCATATCGACCCTGTTGAAAAGAAACCGCTGTATCATTTCTTCCCCGGGCACTTCAGCTTCTCTATTGCTACTATCGGATGCAATTTTCGCTGCGGGTTTTGCCAGAACTGGGAGATTTCTCAGGATTCGTTTAGGGAAAAGCGGAATCCGGAAGTAGAAGAGCTTACCCCGCAAGAAATAGTAAAACAAGCTGTAAGCAATAAATGTAAGAGCATATCCTATACCTATACTGAACCCACTATATTTTTTGAATATGCCTTAGATACCGCGAAATTAGCCAAAGAAAAAGGCCTCTATAATATCTTTGTTACTAACGGGTATATGACTAAAGAGTGTATTCAAATAATCAGGCCGTATCTGGATGCCGCTAATGTGGACCTTAAGTTCTTTAAAGATGATTCTTACAAAAGGATATGTTCCGCCAGCCTCCAGCCGGTATTGGATTCTATAAGGTTTATGCATGAGCAGGGCATCTGGGTTGAAATAACCACTTTGATTATCCCTGGAGAAAACGACTCTGACGGAGAATTAAGCGAAATCGCCAAGTTTATCGCCGGTATAAATAAGAATATACCCTGGCACGTATCCCGCTTCCACCCGGATTATAAGCTTAGCCATAATCATCTGACTCCTGAAGCAACCCTTGAGAAGGCTAAAGGCATAGGAGCCAAGGCAG
>JAQTVG010000224.1 GCA_028706895.1 Candidatus Omnitrophota bacterium | reverse complement strand
GTTAGAATCTATCGCATAGTTATGAGGTATCCTATGAATAATTTCTTCCTCAAGGCTAGAACCGAGTATGCGCGCCTGTTCGTCTACCTGCTGTATATCTGATTGAGTTATAACTTTATTGCCCCGTTCGGCAAGCGGTATTATTGCGCGGCTGTGTTTAGTAGTTATATCTAACCCTGATATGTTAGTGTTTATGGATTTAATATTTATGCCGGATTTTGCTTTTAAATTCTTCAAAGTGCGGCTGATAGAGCCGGTTAACTCTATGGAATCTACAATAGTGCCCTTCTTTATGCCCTTATTCGGGCTCTGGGTCTCAAAAAAGATATTGCTGATGTGGCCTTTTTGAATTTGCGCAATTGCCGCAGATACTTTGCTTGAACTGATATCTAAAGCACAAATATAGTTATTTAGCATCTTTAAATTTAACTACCGCTTCCTTAAACCTTAAATCAATGTATTTTATATTATTTAAGTCGCCGTTAAACTGGTTAAGTAACCCTGCCAAGACATGGATCTTATCCGCTGTATCATCCTGCCCGATTTTTACTTCCAATAACCTGGAATCCTTCGCGGCTTCCTTGCCGGCATAGCCCGCAAATCCGATAAAACATGATATATCTGCGGGGTTTGCCGCACCAATCCTTTTAATCTTGTATTCTTTAAGCAAGTTGCTTGACTTTACTTCTTTTAATATATTTAAAGGAACGCTTAATTCTTTAATATTATACCTTCTGCCGGACATTGCCCCGTGAATTTTTCTTTCTAAACCTAGAATAACCGGCAAGTCCTGAGGCTCCTGCCCTTTTGGCGCATCAAACAACACCATATCGTTGTCCACGCAGAAATACCTATGCAGTTTTACATACGCTGCGGGGTCGCGGGCTATAAATCCTATAAATAAACGGTCAGGCATAATCTTGAACAACCTGACGCTTTTATAGGCAGGATATAGTTCTGAAATATAGCGCGATTCTTTCTTTAAGTCAACACCAAATATGCCGCGGCCTAAAAGATAAGAAAAATCAACCGCCTTTTCCGGCCCGTTGACAACGATATACTTTATTTTAAAATAAGCTAAGTTTTCCAGAGTATGCTTAGCATATCTTACGGTAAAAACCAGCGCGATAATAACTATCGCGCCTATAATTAATGGTTTAACCGGGAGGCTGGATTTTCGTTTTTTCATAAGCAAGTTCTATTAATTTGGTGCACAACCGGGAAAAATCTATGCCTGCTACTTTTGCAGCTTTGGGTAAAAGGCTGGTCGCGGTCATGCCCGGGATGGTATTTACTTCCAAGACAAACGGCGTATTACTGCTGTCAATAATCAAATCAACCCTGGAACAGCCGCAACAGCCTAAAAGTTTATGCGCCGATAAAGCTGCCTCCTGTATTCTGGCTGCGATTTCATCCGGCAGTTCGGCAGGCACCATATAATCTGTAAGCCCGGCATGGTATTTAGCCTCATAATCAAAAAATCCTTTTTTGGGAATTATCTCTATTACCGGAAGAAATTTTTCATCTAATATGCCTACAGTGACTTCCCTGCCCCTTATATATTCTTCTATAATTATTCTTTCATCAAAGCTAAAAGCCAGCTCCAGCGCTTTATCCAGGTATTCTTCTTTTTCAATAATTGATAAACCGATACTTGAGCCGTGACTGGCGGGTTTTATCACCAAGGGCAAAACAAAACCATTAAAGCCTCTTTCCCGGGCTGAATCATAAGAAACTTTTTCTTCTGTTTTATACCTTGGGACCGATAGGCCCGAAGCCTCAAATATTTTACGAGAGGCAATCTTATCCATCGCAAGGCGGCTGGCTTTAACGCCTGATCCCGTATAGGGTATCTTCAGGGTATCAAGTATCTCCTGTATTTGCCCATCCTCTCCAAAACGGCCGTGCAGGGCGATAAAAGCGACATCTATCCCTAAAGATTCTATTAACTTTATGTTCTCGTCCCTGCCGTCTGTCTTTATGTCAATAGCCGATACCTCAAATCCTGCCTGGCTTAAACTTTCGTATACTGCCTTGCCGGATTTAAGCGAAATCTCTCTTTCGGTAGACGGCCCGCCCATAAGGACGCCGATTCTTCCAAAACTTAATTCTGCCATATTTTTATCTCTGGAATTAAATTAATATTGAACTGATTCTTTACTCTTTTTCTTATGAAACCTGCCAATTTCAAGACATCGCTAGCGCTGCCATTGCCAAGGTTTACTATAAAATTAGCGTGCTTGCCGGAAACCGCCACCTTGCCTACTTTCTTGCCCTTCAGGCCGCATAAATCTATCAACCTGCCCGCGGAATTACCCGGCGGATTCCTGAATATGCACCCGGCTGACGGCTTAGATAAATCCTGCGTGAGCTTGCGGTATTCAAGGTATGCTTTTATCGTATCCCTAATATGCTTTTTGCTTTTTTTGTTAAACTTTAAAAGCGCGCTCAAAATAATATACTTTGAAAGCCCTGATTCGCGGTATCCAAATTTCAAATCTTTCTTATTTAAAACCTTTATATTTCCATTGTAATCCATAACCGTGACATTCTCTACTAATTTTTTAATACTGCAGTTATCTTTAGCTATTCCCGCATTCATTACCAGCGCCCCGCCTATTGTCCCTGGGATACCCGCCAGGAATTCAGCGCCCGATAAACCGCGTCT
>JAQTVG010000223.1 GCA_028706895.1 Candidatus Omnitrophota bacterium | reverse complement strand
TGGTAACTTTCAAGGTCTCGGGCATAACTTCAAAAGCCAAAATACCTGATTCATTCCTTATCGCCGTAAGGCAGGCGCCATTTACTGATATACTGTCGCCTGTCTTGACATCATCATTGATATGCCGGGCATGGATCTCAACTAAGGTGACGTTGCCCCGCCTGGATATCTTTTTTAATTCGCCTAATTCCTCAACAATCCCGCTAAACATATCCTTCAATCAGGAAATCTTCGCCTATCTTTTTAAACCGGACATCCTTTAATTTAACTGCCTTGTCCATACGCGTGATACCCCTGCCCATAACCGAGGTAATCGCGTCTTTTCCGCCTATAATCTTCGGGCTGATAAAAAATAATACCTTGTCCACAAGCCCTTCATCAAATAACCCGCCGATTAACGTGCCCCCTCCCTCAACAAGGATATTTGTTATCTGGCTCTGAGCTAATTTTTTCATCATATCTTTTAAATTTATCTGGCCGCTTTTTTCCTTTACTTCTAAAATCTTCGCCTTGGCGGATAATATTTTCCTGTTTTCGGTCTCCTGTCCCGGCTTAACAGGCAAAGTAACAATCACCACGGGGCTACTATGGGAAAAAACGTTTGCTTCCTGAGAAGTGCTTAATTGGCTATCCACCAGTATTTTTGTCAGCTGCTTCCTGGAAAACCAGGCATCAAGCTGCGGGTTATCCCTTAATATTGTGTTTACCCCGACCATAATCGCATCATAATCAGAACGCAGGCGATGCGCATAGGCCCGCGACCTGTCGGAAGTTATCCATTTGGAATCTCCGGTGCGGGTAGCGATTTTTCCGTCTAACGATTCACCTACTTTAACAGTAACAAAAGGGATCCTTTTAGTAATATATTTTATAAAAGCTTCGTTTAATTTTTTTAATCTATTCTCCAAAAATCCCACTTCAACCTTTATCTTATTAGTCTTAAGCGCCAGGATACCTTTGCCGTTATTAACAGGATTAGGGTCTATCATCCCGACAAAAACCCTTTTTATCCCGCTTTTAAGTATTTTATCTACGCAAGGAGGCGTCCTGCCAAAATGCGTGCAGGGTTCAAGAGTTACATATAAATCAGCGCCTCTGGATTTCATGCCCGCATCATCCAGGGCGATAGTTTCTGCGTGGGGCATACCCGCCCTCTTATGGTATCCGCGTCCTACTATCCTGCCGTTTTTTACCACTAAAGCCCCTACCATAGGATTAGGAGAAGTAAGGCCTTTTCCTTTCAGCGCAAGCTTTAAAGCTAAGTTCATAAAATATTCGTGATTCTTTTTCATGTATTAAATCCGGTTTCGCGCTTCTTTTAATTCTTCCACCAAGTCGTAAGGCAATTTAATCAAACCTATTTTAACCTCGGGCTTAGCTTTTCCATGACAATCAGAGCCGCCGGTAACCAGCAAATTATATTTTTTTGCTAAACCAAGATAGAAATTAATCATTGACTGAGTATGTTCCGGGTAATAAACCTCTAACCCCATCAATCCCGCGTTCACAAATTCAGGGATCAGTTCATCGTTACTTAAGGTATATGGATGCGCCAATACCGGTATGCCGCCGACATCTTTAATTAATTTTATTGCTTCTTCCGGAGAAAACCTGAAATTACACACATAACCAGGCCCCTTGTCTCCGATATACTTTCCAAAGGCCTCCCCTACGGAACGCACTACTCCCTTTTTTACCATTGCCCTGGCAACATGCAATCTGCCTACTGTGCCGCCTCCGGAAATTTTAAATACAGAATCCGCCTCAAGCGCAACACCTATATTATTTAGTTTATCAACTATTTTATATATGCGTTCAACGCGGTTTTTCTTCAAGAAATCCAGCTTTTCCAGCAGGATTTCTTTTTTATAATCAATTAAGTACCCGAGGATATGGACTTCCGCTCCGCCAGATTCCGCGCTAAGCTCTATCCCGGGCAAGACTTCAACCTGTTTTTCGTTGCCTATTTCAATCGCAGGCTCTATCCCCAAGACCGTATCATGGTCAACAACCGCAATCGCGGATAACCCGTTTTTTAAACTCTGGGAAACAAGCTCTTCGGGAGTGTATGTGCCGTCTGAAAATACTGTATGCAAGTGCAAGTCAGCAAATCTCATTTATCTTTTTCTAACTTTACCTTATCCAATATACCGTTAACGAATTTGCTGGCTTCAATACTGGAATATTTTTTAGCCAGTTCCACCGCCTCATTAATAGTTACCTTAAAAGGTATATCCTGGCGGAACATAAGCTCAAAACAACCCATACGCAATATATTCCTATCTACCACTGCCATGCGTTTAAGCTGCCAGTTAGTCGCGTATTGGGCAATCTTCGCGTCAATTGCGTCGCGGTTATCAATTACGCCTTTTGCTAATTCTCCGGAAAAATTCTTTATCTCTTCTTCTATATTCTCTTCGCTATGCGCTTGCCAAAAATTGCCGGAGGCAGCATCATAACTGTCATGCGTGATATCCGCCTGATAGAGTAATTGTAATGCAAATTCCCGTGCCAGAGTACGTTTACGCATAGGTTATTTTACCTGTGTTAACAAATTTGCCATTTCAATGGCAGATAACGCGGCATCCCTGCCTTTATTTCCTTCTTTTGTCCCCGCGCGTTCTACTGCCTGCTCAATGGTATCAGCGGTAATAATTCCAAAGATTACA
>JAQTVG010000222.1 GCA_028706895.1 Candidatus Omnitrophota bacterium | reverse complement strand
TTCATTGGATAAAGAAATATTAAACCCGGCCTTCCTAAACATCTTAAAGGTGGATTCATGAAGGCTGCCCTTCGGCAGGCCCAATTTTAATACTTTATTTAAACTCTGGGGCTTGGACATTTTATTTTGTTTCTTGTTTCACCGGCTTATCGTCGATAAGCACAAACTTACCCTGCCTGTCATCATAACGATACTGGCCTAAGCGAAACTTCTCAACATCAAGTTTATATGTATCGCAAAAGACTGCCTGCATGTTGCGCAATTTGGCAATCTCTTCATTAAGCATCTGCTGTAAGACCGCTACGCGTAATTCCTGATTACGCAAATTATTGATATTGGCAATTAAAAGCTCTTTCTGCTGCCTTACTGCCTCAACCGGGCCCTGGAGCGGCTCTTTTGCCCCTTCTTTTTTATCTTGCGCAAAGGCAGGCGCAGTAGACAATAATATTGCTGTTACCAGGACAAAAAAGATTATTCGCTTCATCTTTTGCCTTCCTTTCAACTGGATTGGGTCAAAAAACCACTCTAAATATTTTACATAAGATACCATAAAATTTATGCCTGAGCAAGGGAAATTTTACGGAGGATTAAGAGAAGGTTTAATACTATCGGCTAATATCCGGCGTCATTATTCCATCTGCCGCTCGGTAAGCAAAGACGAAAAACGTAATACGAATAATTTGGTGATTTTCCTCCTGATGTGCAACGTAGAGCAGCTACCTGGCCTTCCGGGCTGCAACCACCGCTAGGGTTGTAATGATAATAGAAATAATGGGTGGAGGTACAGGAAGTAGGGGCTATCACCGGTAATACTGTTATGTCAGAAGCATAGCTGCCCTTTTCCAGATAATAGGCTTCTTCGGCAGTGCGGAGACTGCCAAGTATCGCCTTTGCCTCTGCGCTCCTCCCCTTCTCTGTTGTACGGGTATATTGGGTAAGGCCTAATACAGCAAGGATACCTACGATGATAATTACTATTATTAGCTCAAGAAGTGTAAAAGCTTTGCGGTTCATATGATTGATTATATACTTTTCAATAAGTATTGCAAGCTTTTTGGAATTAATTGAAGCAGAGAAATGCTTTTGCCCTTAATTTATGGTTGCATTAATCGTTTTTTCAATTATAATGGGTTTCTAAAAAGGAGAGCTAAAATGCTTAAAAGGCTACGACATAGAAAAACAGCAAAAAAGATATGGATAATACTGGCGATACTAATACTCCCGGCGTTTGTCTTCTGGGGTTTCGGTAGTTTTCTGAGCGATAAAAAAGAAGCGAGCTATGTAGGAAAGATATCCGGAAGAAAAGTATCCCTTCTGGAATATAAAGACGCTATTGAGGCAGTGAGGAACCAGGCAATTATTCAGTTCGGCGATAGTTTCCCTGAAATTGCGAAAAGAATAAACCTCGGAACCCTGGCATGGGACAGGCTGCTATTATTGGCCGAAGCCAAAAAACGCAAAATAACTGCCAGCGACAAGGAAGTTATAGAAGTGATAGAAGGTTATCCGTTCTTCCAGAAAAAGGGGGTGTTTAACAGCCAGGTATACACCTCTATGCTTCAATACGTATTCCGCGCGCAACCCCGCGTATTTGAAGAACAGATACGCCAGTCCATTATACTCTCCAAGCTTTATCAAGCGCTCACGGACAATATAAATTTAAGCGAAGAAGAAATAAGGAAAGAATACCAGAAGCTGAATGAAGAGGTAAACCTGGATTATATTGCCGCCCTGCCTCCTGATTTTACAAAAGGCATAGCTGCTTCAGAAGAAGAAATTAAAAATTATTTCACGAAGAACTCATTCCGGTTTAAACAACCCCCCTCTTTTAATATAGAATACGTCTGTGTGCCGTCAATAGATAAAGATGAACAAACTCTTACAAATAAAATAAAAACACTGGTTTCGCGCCTGAATAAAAAAGAAGATTTTGCCAAGGCCGCGAAAGAGTTTGACCTGCAGGTAAAAGAAACTGGGTTCTTTGGCCAAACAGACCCTATACCCGGAATCGGCTGGTCAAGCCCGCAAATATTCAGCATTATCTCAAAACTAAAGATAGGCGAATTCACGCCCGCGATTTACATAGATAAAAACTACTATATACTCCGGCTCAAGGAAAAAAAAGATGCGCACATACCTGATTTCCAGGCCATAAAAGAAAAAGTAAAAGAAGTATTTATTGAAGAGGCGGCGGGTAAAACTGCCCAGCAAAAAATAGAAGATTGCCTGGCGGAACTAAAGGCAGCCTACGAAAAGAACCCTAAGTCCATAGATTTTAACAGGATTGCCAAAAAGTATGGCCTGAAATCAAGCTCCACGGGTTTGTTTAAATACGGCAGCTACATAGAAGGTATTGGCGCATCGGATAATTTCTTTACCTCGGGCCTTGGCTTAAAAGAAGGCGCCTTTAGCAACATAATCCAAATGCCTTCCGGATTTTATATTATCAAATTAAAATCCAGGATCTGTGTTAACGAAAAGAAATTCTCGGATGAGAAATCCGAATTCGCGAGAAAAATGCTGCAGCAGAAGAAAGAAGAATTATTTAGCGGCCTGCTTGAAGATTTAAAAAGAAAATCTCAATTATTATACGGTTATTAGCTTAGCTTAATAGCTGCAACCGGGCATAAGTCAGATACTTCCTGGATATTATGTAAAGCACAGCTCTGCGCCTTCACGAGATCGGAAGAGCGT
>JAQTVG010000221.1 GCA_028706895.1 Candidatus Omnitrophota bacterium | reverse complement strand
CGGGTTAATCACGCCTTCCATGCCTAAGGATTCACAGCCGATAAGCAAAGGATAATACACTACGATGATGAGTATAGCGATTCCGATATTGATGGATTTTTCCCTGCGCCGGGTTATTATGGCAAGCGGAGCGCCCATCAGGACAAAGATGAGGCAAGAGAAGGCGAGGGTCAATTTTTCATGAATTTCGACGAATAGCGGGCCGGGATTTATGTTTTGGCTCTTCAACCTTTTTATCTGGTTTTTTAATTCCTGGATAGTCATTTCTTTCTCTTTTTTCTCGATCTTTCCGGCTTTTTGGGCGTTAGCAAGGTTTAGGTTCATAAAATAAGTCTTAAAATTAAGCTTGTAGAAATTGGTGGGATTATTCGGGTCAGGTTCGTCGCTTGTCCCGTCCATGAGTTTCAATTTGACCGTATTTTTTTCGGGGACAGTTATGAATTCTCCGCTTTTTGCAACTATCGTGCGCGTTGGCTTATCGTCTCCCTGGGGTTCGTATATACGCACATTAAGCAAGCGGTTACGTTTTTGGTCAACCTTATAAATAAATAATACATATTTTTGAAAGGAATTAATGAAAACCCCTTCTTCGAAAGCGGCTGTGGGATTTTTTACTCCAATTTGAATCAAGGTTTTGCGGTATTCGTAATGCGCGTATGAGGCGGCCCGGTCATTGAATAAAACAAGGCCCAAACTTAAAATTAGGCTCAAGGTTATTAGGGGGAGTATAAGTTTAAAAAGGTTTATACCGCTAGCCCTTATGGCAATGATTTCGTTATCGCTGGATAACCTTCCTAAAGACATGAGTGTCGCCACAAGGATGGAAATGGGAAGGGCATAGGTAACCATATAGGGAGTCATTAACAGGAATAATTTACCCACACTAAGGATATCCACGCCTTTGTTAATAACTAAGTCAGCAATTTTTTTCAGGTTACCGACGACAATCATAACAAAGCTTAGCAAGCCCAGGGTGAGTAGAAACGGCCCGATAAATTCTTTCAGTAAATAATTGCGCAGGATTTTCATTTTTAATTTGCCAGCGTTAAAACAAATACTATATTTACTCCTGTATTCTTCAATGTAATAGCCGCTTCCGAAGAAGTAGCGCCTGTTGTCAGGACATCGTCAACTAGCAGTACATTCTTATCCTGTAAGTTGCAATTTTTTGAAACGGAAAAACTGTCTCTGACATTAGAGAAACGATTATTTATCGGTAGTTCTGTCTGGGTTTTGGTAGGCCGGTAACGCGTAAGCGTTTCAAGCGCCAAATTTACCTTAAATTCAGAAGCGATATGCCTGCTTAAGATCTCAGCTTGATTGAATTCTCTTTCGCGCAAGCGTGTTTTATGTAGCGGCATGGGTATTATCAGGTCGAGATAATCAATTGGCAGGTCGTATTCCCTGATAAATTCTATCATTATTTCGCTTAAAGGTTTACCCAGATAATCTTTGCCATTATATTTAAATTCATGAATCAATTCTCTTATCACTCCTTCGTATAAGCAGGGACTGAAGGCGCGGTCAAAATGCAGTTTTTTTCTTAAGCAACCCGGACAGATACTTTTGTTCAGTCCTTGTTTTTCAAGATGTCTGCCGCAAGCAAGGCAGAAAGGAGGTATGTTCCTTTTAATTTTGGCCCGGCAAGGCTGGCAAATATAATTTTCGTTATCCAATGCGTTAAACTTACTTTTACAGCTTAAGCATATTTTAGGGAAAACAAATTCGGTTATCCCTCGCATAAGACGACGCAACATAAGGATATATTAACAGCTAATTTATTATTTGTCAAATGTCCCTGCGATGTTATAATAAATGACTATTATGAAAAGAAAATTCAAGATAGTTATTGCTTTGGCTATATTATTGCTGGTTATTTTGGCTGTAGCTGCTTTTTGTGTTTTTTTTGACGAAGCGGTTATAGTCAGGAAGAATACTATTTACCGCGTTAGCTCTACGAAAAAATTAGTAGCTTTGACCTTTGATGATGGCCCGTCTCCTATTTGGACACCTAAGATACTGGATGAGCTGAACAAGGCGCAAGTTAAGGCTACCTTTTTCATGTTGGGTGAACATGTGGTTAAATATCCTGATGTAGCACGGCGTGTGGTAAAAGAAGGCCATGAGATAGGTAACCATACCTATGATCACCATGTTCTTATATATTATACGATGGAGGAACTTGAAAACGAGTTAAATAACGCTGATAATGCGATTAAGGGTGTTACCGGTGTAACTACCAGATATTTCAGGCCTCCTAAGGCGTGGCTTACGCCTGATGAAAAAATTAAAGTAAGCCAGATGGGTTATAAGGTTATCCTTTGGTCCCTAAATTCCAAGGACTGGGTTACTTTCGACGATAGATATATGGTCAGGTACATATCGCGGAATATCCGTCCGGGAGATATCCTTCTTTTTCATGATAGTGGAGGTGCGTTTTCTTCCGAAGGAGGGGATAGGAGCGAGACAGTAAGCTGCATCAAAGGGTTAGTTGAAAAACTAAGGGAAAAAGGATATAGATTCGTGACTATAACTCAACTTTTGGAAGGAGTTAAATGAAGAAAAGGCAGATTGTTGAGATATTTATCCTGATTGGCTTAGCCTATATCTACCTGATGTTTGGCAACGGTGTCGTGAGCCTGACTAATCCCGATGAGGTTTTTTATACCCAGACAGCCAAGGAGATGATCCAGAACAAAACC
>JAQTVG010000018.1 GCA_028706895.1 Candidatus Omnitrophota bacterium | reverse complement strand
ATTCCCCTTAGACTTTTATAGTTTAACACACATTACAGATTTATCAATAAAAAAGAGGCCTCTGATAAAATTTTTATTTAATCCCAGAGACCTCTAAAAGAATACCTTCTCCTGTGATATGAGAATTTTGGCGCATTATATTTTAACAACAAATTCTTCTTGAGGTCGTCCTTACCTCCCTTGTTTAAAGTCTAACTTTAAATTTGACTCACAGTCGCTGCGTATGCGGATTGAGCGTCAAGCACCGCTTTATCTTTTTGGTCAGCTAAATTCAACTGCACTAAAGGCACATTGCAAATCTGTGAAGTAAATTCATTTAGCTTACCAATGTTTTCCTTGGATATTTGGCCTTTGTCGCTGTAACCCTGGCTTAATAGCTTAAACTGTGTGGTTATACTTTCATCGGCCTTCAATATGCTCGTAAACGCACGCGCAATAATCAAAGGCATACTGTTTATTTTTCCCTCATGAGCTTTAGGAACTTTGAGCCATACCATCTGAACCCCTGCCTTCGTTGCGTCTATTATATCACTGTTATTGATGTCTTTAAGGTCTGATTCTGAAGCAATAAGAGCAGTCTCCTCGCCTTTAATATAGCTCATCGCCAGGCCTAATAAATCAGCATTGACAGTACGGATATAAAGGCGATTAGTCACCTCTTCTATGCCCATCGCTTTTAATCTAGCAAGCTCTGCCTCGCTATTGGCATAAACCACCACCTTCTTTGTTTCTTTAAAATTCCAGAGCGCGGTCATCGCCCCTGCGTTCTCTAATATCACATTTGCGCTTACGACTATAACGCCGCCTTTCTTGACAGCTCCAGATTTATTAACGGCGCCTGCGAAATTACTAAAGCCTGCCGAAGTGCCCCTAAATGCCATATTCTCCGGAGCGCGCAGCTTATTAGGAAACGCGTTATAGAGCGAATCAATGGGTAAAACCTTATCTGAAGGAAGAACTGCGGGCGTACCAGTAACTGCTGGCTGTAGAGGCTCTACATTACCCCTGCCATTTGCCTCGCCGAACTTCAAGGGAAGTTGCGCAGGATCAGAAAATTTTAACTGTGCAGGTTGTGTAGGATAAACAGTAGGTTTAGGCGTAATTCCAGATAAATCTTCAAATTGCACGATAGGTATACCATGCTTCTCGGCAGCAGTAGTCCAGATGCGACGAGGGATATCCAATGCCTTTTGCTTGGCCTCATCGGAATATTGAACATCTTTACTCTGCGGGTCTAACGCCAAATCGTAATACAAGAATCTCTCGTTATTCTCTGATATGAAATTGATCCCTGTATTGATAAAATAATCCGCCAATAATACACTGGCAGGAGTAGCCATTTCCATCCCTGCCATAAAACCAAACTGCCCGGGGACAAGCCCTACTTCTTTCATCATCGCCAGGGCGGTATTTACTTCTGTCAATGTCCTGACCAAACTTAATTTTATGCCTACATTAATACCCGCTTCTCTGGCTTTCTTTATTGCTATTAACTGCCACTTGAAAAATTCCTTGTACTCAGGATCAATTACTCTCGCCAGGCCGCAAAAACCCAGCTGCGGATTCTCATCAAAACCTTCAACCTTTTCGCCGCCTATAAGCTGCTCGTAGGCAACCTTATCAAGGTCATCGGTGCTGTAGATGATCAGTGTTCCCGGTGCAACGTTTTTAGCTTCTGTCTCCAAGACGTTCATTACGGCGTTGATCACGTAATCCTTCGCATTCATACCATCCAATTCTTCTTCTATTCTGCCTGCAATATGAAGATCGGCCATATCAGGGCTGCTCTGAAGCCCGCCGCGATAGTATTGTAAAAGCTTCAATGGATGAATACCGATACGCTGAGCTATGGCTTCAGAAGCTTTCACCTCGCCTGCATTAATATGATCGGGGTTGCCTATTTTCTCCGGTACTGTGTAACCGCTAATATTTGGATCATACGGCACACCGGCTAATTCTTTTTCTTGCTGGGCGATAACGTTAACCACTTGTTCGAAGACATCGGGGACAACGCTGATACAATCTATCCCTGCCCGCACCAAGAATGCAGCAAATGCCGGATTGTTGGAAGGCCCATTACCGCATATACCCGAAGATACACCCATCTTCTTGGCATTCTTGATTATTACTTCTACGCCTTTCTCTACCGCAGGATTAGTCTCATCGGCAAAAGCTGCCATTCTGTTATTGTCTCTTCCTATGGCCAGGGTAAACTGGGTAAGGTCATTTGAACCTATAGATACACCGTCGACATATTTATAGAACTCTTCGGACTGGAAGATATTGGCAGGAACTTCAGCCATCATAAAAACCTTAAAATCCTTGCCTCTTACTAAACCGCGCTTAGCCAGGTAATCGACTGCTTGTTTAGCTTCTTCGGGAGTCCTTACAACAGGAAACATAACATCAATATTAGTCTGCACTTTGCGAGCCTGCTTTACCGCTTCTATTTCCAGCTCAAAGGCGTCTTTATAAGAAGCAGAAAGCATGCGGTATATACCCCTGTAGCCCATCATAGGATTTTTTTCCTGGGGTTCGAATGGGAAAGCGCCTACCTGTCCGCTGTATTCATTGGTCTTAAAATCAGTGGTGCGGTATTTTACCCTCTGGCCCTTGGTCTGCGCAGAAGCGATCTTGACAAGTGCTGTAGCAAGTTTATCTTTATAGAATTCAGCGAAAGAAGGATAACCTTCAGTTATCTTTTCTATCCTTGCCCCGTATTTATCTATAATATTTTCTTTTATCCATTTTCTCTGTGCCTCATCCTTGAAGTTGGGATCCATATATTTATCATATGCCAACCCTGCCAGAGGATGCACAAGGATCTCCGTTGTATCAACAAATTCTTTACGGAAGAGGCCGTATCCATAGTAGGAAACATATTTGCTGAACTGCCAGATCTCCATAGCCAAGTCAGGGGCAGAGTTAACGATACCTATTAATGTCCTGATTACCGGCAGCTTTGAGATATCTACCGTCTTTATACTCTTGATTATCTCCAGCGTCCCATCATAAACCGCAGCTCTGCGAGCGTCTACAGTAACTATCTGCCCGTTTTTCAGCACCTGGGTAGCATTACCAGTACCTACCACGCAGGGGATTCTTAATTCTCTTGCCACAATAGCGGCATGGCAATTAGGCCCGCCCTCATCGGTTATGACTGCTGCTGCTCTTTTCATCGCCGGAACCATATCAGGCGTCGTCATCTTGGTTACGATAATGTCGCCTTTCTCAACATGGCTTAACGCTTCTGCCAATGCCGTTGCTTTTTCTTCGGCTGTGCCTGTTTCCAACTCGTTTATGATTATTACTTTTCCCGTAGCTGCCCTGGGAGCTCCGGTTCTACCTTTGACCAAAACCCTTGCTATCTTCAACAAAGCTTCCTTAACTTCAGAAACCGCATTTACTACCATATTAGGATAATCCTTCTCCTGTTTATTCCAGATGGTTTCCGACCTTGCCTGGACTACCCAAAGTTTGCCATTGGCGTCAAAGCACCACTCCACATCCATATACTTGCCGTAATATTCGTTGATGGCTTTAACGGCTTTGGCTACCATAAAGGCCTGCTCATTAGTATTAGCATAACGACTGCGTTCTTCTTCAGTAGTGGGTACATACTCGGTTGCTTCCCTGTCTGTAGGCAGGCGTTTTTCTTTGTAAACCGATTTTAATTTCTTGGAACCCATCGACTTCTTGAAAAATTTGGGTTCTCCGGTGAATACGTCGTAAACATAATCATGCACGTCGGGAGTCACTGTGCCGCTTACTACGCCTTCTCCTAATTTATACGCTCCGTTTACGGTTATTCTGGGCATGCCGTAATTTACGTCCACACCAAACCCTACGCCGGAAGTTGCGCTATCTATCATCATCTGTATGGCTACGCTAAGATAGGCAACATTATGGTCAATTTTATTTTCCTGACGGTAAAAAATAGCCCTGGGTGTAAACAAAGAAGACCAGCAATATTTAACGGCATCCAAGACTTCTTTATCGCCGCGTTTAAAAAGATAAGTTTCCTGTTGTCCTGCAAAAGAGGCATCAGGAAGATCTTCTGCGGTAGCAGAACTGCGAATCGCCACAAATACATTATCCCCTAATTTATGATACCATTCTATTATCGCCTTCTCAACATCGTCGGGCATCTTGGCTTTTTCCATGGCGCTGCGGATATCCTTTGATGCCTTGCCAAGTTCAACCGTGTCATTTATATCCAGGCCTTCCAGGCGCTTGGTAATATACTCCCTTAACGTCATATCCTTACCGTCTATACTTACTATGCCCTTATCAATATGTATCTGATAAGCCTTGGTGGTCAAGGCGATGCCATCGGGCACATTAATACCTGGTATATGCATCAACTCGCCGAGGTTAGCGCATTTGCCGCCGACAATAGCGACATCGTCTTTACCGACTTCGCTAAAGTTTACAATAATACGCTCGCTGAGGTCTTTTTTTGTGCTGCTATTGCGCAAGTCACCCTGGAGTTCTTTTTGTACTAAGGTTCCACTTGTCGCGCCCGCGCGAAGGGAATGAGAAACAAGAATATCCGCGTAAAGATTTACCGGAGCGCTGCCCAAGATAAAAGTGACAGCGACGAAAAAACTAATCATCTTGGTAAAAATACTTCCCTTAGAAGAATGGATACCCATTATTTCTTCCTCCCTTGTTTGGTATAAATTAGAAAAAACAGCTTATAGTTTATCTGTGGTCTCTTTGTAAGCCCTTTCAGCGTCGAGCACCTCTTTATCTTTTGCGGCGCTCAATTGCACTAACGGGACGCTGGAGATAGCATTAAGTTTACTGATACTATTTAAGCGTGTAAGGCTTTCTTCAGACACTTTGCCCTTATAGTTTGCGCTTAATCCCTTAAATGCCTCGGTTACACGGCTATTATCCGCCAAGATTGCGACTGCGCGGGAAATAGCCAAAGGCATGCTGTTTATCAAACCAGACACGCCTGCTTTAGAAGCTTCTATTGTTTCTATCAAAACTCCATACTGTTGGACCTTAATCATATCTATATCCCGCTGCTCTACAGGCGAAGCAATTAACATGACCGGTTTAGCGAGGCCTGCGATTTTAGTTTCCAAGCCTACGCGTTTGCCGTTTTCTTCACCAACCATTATTCTTGCTACTGCTTCATCTACACCCATAGCTTTCAAGGCGTCAGCAGCTGCTTTATCCTGCGCCCAGACTACTACCTCGTAGGAGCCGGTATCTTTTAGATTTTTTAGCGCAGGCACTGAAGTTGCGTTATCAAGTATCGCGTTTGCGCCAATAACAATGGTACCGCCGCTCTTGACTGTTTCTTTTACCGTATTCATAACATTTTCATAACCTGCGGAAACACCCTTATACGCAATGTTAGTCAATGACTGCATGGCTTGTTTAAACTCTACCGCGCTTAACGTTACAGGCACGGGCGCAATAATTGACGCGGCAACTGTAGGCGTATGCACAACAGGAGCTTCAGTTTTAGGTGCCGGTGGAACTTTAGTTTCAGAACCTGCTGTTTTCTCTTTATCCGCCAAAGGCGCATTTCCTGCTAATGCTTCAGCTATTTCAACTGCGTCTTTCTCGCGGTTTAAAATAGTCATAAGCTGCTTTATAAATTCATTCAACTTGTATGAATAGCTCACTTCATTATCGTAACCTATCTCCATCCTGTAAAATTTCCCGACAATCTTTTTAATATAATCTTCATACACGATGGAACCTGTACGTTGGCCGGTGATAGTATTCTCCCAACGATAACGGCCATCTACCTTGTCTTTCTCGGTGAAAATCTTTAAGTCTTCTGAAAATTCAGCTCCCACTCTTGAAAGATACTTGCGCACAACGTCTTCAGAAACATCGCTCGGAAGCTGCACCAGAAAATCAAAGATAGAACCGCCTACTATTTCTATGGTTCCCTCTTCATAAGCGGTCGGCGTGCGTAAAGCGGTAAAAAGCGCGTTAACATCCAGATTCTGCTTTACGCCCTTTGCCGCGCCTGTAGATTTAGGAGAAAGATCTCCCATTGTTCCTTTGCTCTTATCGCTTCCCGAAGTATACATATGGAAAGTAATGCCCAGGACGGAAAGCTTATCTTGCCCAAGCCCGCCGAAAAGATTAGCTAAAGCCTGGCTTATATAACTGGCTCCATTAGTGGAACATGAAGTGGGAGTAAAATACATCGCGCCTGATTCTTTTACGAAAGGAAGCTTCTGCAAATACCTGCCCATAAAGTGAATGCCGCCGCCCATAGGCAGAAGCAGCTTATTGGCAATCTGGGCCTTAAGATAGATAAACGGTTCTTTGTTGCCTTTAGACAAACGGCTATCTTCTATATTTTTGATTATTTCTATGTAGCGCCGAAGTTCTTCCGGAGCGTCACCCATCTGCGGGTTAGAATAAGCCAAGTTACCCTTGGCCGCCATATCCCAAACTGTTGGCCCTTCAATTTTTACCTTACCGGCCTTAACAGCTTGCGCTATGGCCTGGTCTCCCATATCCACACCGCCGTTAGTAGCATCTATCATCAACCCGAAGTAATATGTTTTCCCGTCGTCCTCGCGCACGAGTATTGGCCGAGGCATATTATCAAAAGTAACATTTTCTTTTTTAAGTTCCTCCGTGAGCCCCGCGCTAAACTTAAAAACATCCGCGAAATAAATTACGCCTGCTTTCTGGCCGTCCAAAAGCACATCCACCGGATAAATGCTTTGGATAGGATTTGTGGTCTGGAAATCAAGTTCTGCGGCCAAGGTCTTATTTTCAGCTGAAAAAGTAATACGCTTGGCTGAAATAAGTTTTTCCATTGTCAAGGTAGATCCATCCGGCGTAACAATCTCCAAATCTTTAATTACGGCATCGCTGATCATTTCATTAGCTGAGGCCGCGGCAGAAGCAAACTTCTCTTCGTCGGTCTTCCCTTTAAGTTCACGGGTCCTTATTAAATACCTGCCTACATAGCCCGGCTCTTTGGCACTGATATCGCTGGTAAGGCGCATAGCCAAAGCAATCCTTCCTATGCGGCCTGTCCCGTCATATGCCTCATTCAGCTTCTGTGAAGGCAAAATTTTCTTGGGAGCATCTACTTTAATATTCCTGAAAGCCGCGACAAAGTTATCCTCATTAAATATTCCTGCAACCTGCAATATATCATAAGCAAAAACACCTCCGGACTTAGCAAAACGGGCATAGACCTTGGCTAAGCTATCTTTTTCAGCTTGTGAAAGGACAACGCCTTTTGCCGCAAGATGATTAGCAACCGCTTCCATGCTGGAACCATTGATTTCAATGGCATCGTTAGCACGTATTGCTTTGTTCAATCTTTGCGCATAGTCTCCGATTACTGTCTTGGCTGATTCAAATACGCGGGCATCGTTAAAATCATTTATCGCTGACTTTGTCAGGTATCTGGACATACGGCTGTAGAACCGAAGCACTGCGTCTTGCAGTTCTTTGTTATTCACCGCTACCCCTGATTGTTTTTTAGAATCGAATGCGGGCGTAGCCAACGTATATAAACGCGCGAATTCCCGCTGTATATCATTAATGTTTGAGAGGAATTTCTCAAGATTTTTACCAAAACCTGGAGTTTTTGCGCTATCATCCTTTACAGAAGTAAAAACACCCATCAATGAGTCATATTTGATGCCTTCGGTGCTGAGCATATCCTCAGGTTTAATATTGTTGATTGCCTGCGTTAAAATCCCGGAATGCGACAAATCTCCTTTTGAGAATTCATCAAAAAAGAGCGGAGCATATTTAGCAATTGCTTTAAGCGCTGCGGCAGAAGAAGAAACATCAGGAGCCTCTTTCGACCAAGCAAGCGGATTCTCATAAGCTTTTGCCAACTCGGGAACCTGTTCATTAAGAACTGACATGATTTCCGCGTTAAAAGCCTCAACGGCTTTATGGTCGCGTTTCACCCACATGGTCAGATGGATAAGAACGTCATTTTTATCACTTTTGAGGGCAATCAAAGACGGCATATCAACGGCAGCTGCGCCCAGCTTTCCAGCATCCAACTTAGCAGAACGCTGTTGCTCACTAGCCATCCTTACTCCTAATTCATTAAAATATCCCTTTAAGTATTCCTGAATTACCGCTGTTACTGCCTTCTCATCTTTTGCGGCGGCTATTTTATCTTTTATTGCTGCCGGCAAATTTTCATTAAATATAGCAATCGGCATGTCTACGTAATCATAATATAAATTAGCCTTGCTTGCGAAAGAGCCATCCGGGATCCCTACATAAATTCCATTCTCCTGAAAAACGTCCAGTTCCGGCCGCCTGTTAGCATCGCTGCCATTTATTGAGGTATCTTCAGAATATGTGGCGAATGTAGGGCATAATATCGCTTCCGGCAAAGCTTCTCTGGTGGCATTATAAAGTAAGGCTAGAGATTGAGCCACGTCCATCTTAATTACTGCCCGCACGGGAGCTAAATTTGCGACTCCTTTGGCCAGCGCAGTCAACAATGAACCACCGCCAGTGGAGGTCCTGACAGAAGAATCCAATTGAAAACCCGGAACTGCTTTTTTCACTACTTCAAGAGCATTATTCATATCACCGCCGGCAAAGAAAACAGCAACTCCCCTTTTGGCGGCTTCGTTTGCAGCTACAACTATAGCGACTGTCCCTTTTTTAGAGCCGCCTTCTTCATTACTCCTATCGAATACTCCAGCGCCTCCGTTTAATATGAGGCCATCACCTTTCTTTAGAGAATTAATGTAAGAAACTATTTCTTTTATGGATTCATCCCCTATATCAATTTGAGCGTCTTCTAAAGCGAGCTCTTCCATCTTTACGGAAGATTCTTTGCCTGCTACTATAAAATCACTGGGTAGAAGTATCTGCGCACCTGATTTTTTGATTGTTTCAATACCGCTATCCACATCTTTTTGTTCTGCGGCTTTGGGCAACAAGGATTTTCCAACTTGCTTACCTTGAGTTTTAAGATAAGGATTTGCCTGCGCGCCTACCAACATAAGCTTTCCACCTGTCTTGGCAATAGCGCCTGCCAAATCGCCAAACTGCTTGTATTTATCAAACTTTGCCCCGCCTGCCATAGTGTTTAAGCTTCCTGAAACCTGGCTTTGAAAATCAAGGACTGCCTGCACATCTGCGGCAAACTTGATACCCGCTGCGCGGTTTTCTTCAGGAATAAGCCAAGCCATCTCCATAGACGCTTCTTCCCCTCTATGCGCTTTATCAAAAGCTTCATCGACATAAATAAGCTTGTCTGCCTGTCTACCGGTCATAGCAATAAGTTTTTCCTCAAACGCTCTCCTTCTGGCTACAATATTCGCTTTATCTTTATCCGAAGCTGTCTTCTCTGCCTTTAACTGTTCTTCCGGATAAAACCTGATATTTTCAGTTACAAAAATGATTTTCCCATTCTTTGTATTTTCTTTATAATTCCGTATAACTTTTTCGGCTTCTGATAGGTCATAAGGCAATAAAACGATTTCGGCATCCTTAAGCCCTTTTTCGGCAAGCATCTTCTTTGCCGCATCCACAATAGGCTTAAGTGAAAACTCTTCTTCATAACCTATGTTCTTAGGCCTCCCAGAGTGAGTTAAGACATAAAGATAACGCAACCCCGTATCGTTAAGCGTGCTGATAATAGTATTCGTAGATTCTTCTATTCTCTGCGTATTTTCAAGATTTGCGCCTTTTCTGGGTACATTCCAGTCAACAATGCAGATTCCAGAATCGATGCCTTTATCCTTGATTACATTTCTGAGGTCGCTGATCCTCCTGACTTCTAACTTATTAGCATCGCTATCTTTTGTGCTTAACTTTTTAAGCTCGCCTTTAATCTGATTTTGTAAAGAAGTACCGCTGGTCGCAGTTGCTCTTAATGAATTTGAAACAGCGATGTCAGCGTAAAGCTTTACCGGCGCGCTACCAAGTATAAAGGTAACAGCGACGAAAAAGATTATCACCCTGCACAACAAATTTTCCTTCAATGACTGCATTTTTACTCCTCCTATTTTTTATAATTACATACTATATATTTCCCGCTGCGCTATCCGCGCAGGCATATATTAGATTGATTTCAATGCTTCTTTCTGCGCCTGAATACCTTTAACCATATCCATCGTATCAACAACTCCTAAATTCTGAAATGCGGTATCAAATTGCGCTCCCAGGCTTGCCCTCATTTCGGCTTGTACACCCGACGGTAAATTCCAAGCCTGGACTTTAAAAGGCCCCCAAACATTCTTCCTGTTATCCACAAATACCTTATCTGGGTTTTGGCCTTCTTTAACCGGATTCTTGCTAAAAATATAATCCCTCATTTGTTTAAGTAACGAGATCGGCATTCTAAGGTGGTCTAAAACAGTATCCTGATAAGCCGTAGCCAAATGGACTTCTGCGGTAGGATTATCACTTAAGATCTTCATACTGGCTTCATTCAACAGGCTCTCATCAAGCGAAAGGCCTTTTGCCATCTTCCCGGCGAATACCGTAAAATAATCAGTAGGAAGAGTGGATGCTCCGTGCTGCACAACTCCTGCTAAACCATATTCTTCCCTTGCAACTTTACTAAGTTCGGCAATGGT
>JAQTVG010000017.1 GCA_028706895.1 Candidatus Omnitrophota bacterium | reverse complement strand
TTGGATTTCCTGCCGCGCTCTTTGCGCTGGAACACATGCACATCTATTATAACGCCCTCAACACCCGGCGGAACGGTTAAAGAAGTATCGCGCACATCGCCGGCCTTCTCGCCGAATATGGCGCGCAAGAGCCTCTCTTCTGGAGAAAGTTCAGATTCAGTCTTGGGCGTAACTTTTCCTACCAGTATATCCCCCGCAATTACCTCTGCGCCGATACGGATAATACCTGTTTCATCCAAATTCCTTAAAGACTCTTCGCTTACATTGGGTATATCGCGGGTTATTTCTTCATTGCCGAGGCGTGTTTCCGTAGCTTCAATTTCAAATTTTTCAACATGTATAGATGTAAATGAATCCATCTTGGCTATATTGTCGCTCACCAGGATAGCATCTTCAAAATTATATCCGCGCCAAGGCATAAAAGCGCATAATAAATTCTTTCCTAAAGCAAGGTTCCCGTTTCTGGTAGCTGTTCCATCAGCAATAACCTGCCCTTTTTCAACATGCTCGCCCAATTTCACTAACGGCCTTTGATTTAAACATGTGTCGGCATTTGTGCGTAAAAATTTATTGAGCCAGTATGTCTTCTTACCTATAGTTATAGAAGCTGCGTCAACAGCCGTTACTTTGCCTGAATCTTCAGCTACAACCACTGTCCCGGAATCAACGGCAACTTTGCCTTCCATAGCAGTGCCCACTATAGGAGCTTCAGTAATCATCAAGGGTACCGCCTGCCTCTGCATATTTGAACCCATCAACGCGCGGTTAGCATCATCGTGTTCCAAGAAAGGAATTAAAGAAGCAGCTACAGAAACAAGCTGCTTGGGAGAAACATCCATATATTCTACCTGTTTCGGGCTGACCCTGGGGAAATCACCCTTAAAACGGCAGGAAATTTCACGCTCCAGGAAATGGCCCTCGTTATCTATCGGGGCATTTGCCTGCGCAATCATTTTATCTTCTTCAATATCCGCAGTTAAATATTCAACTTTACGCGTAACCCTGCCATCCTCTACTTTTCTGTAAGGAGTTTCAAGTAATCCTAAAGAATTCACACGAGCATAATTACTAAGCGAAGCGATTAAGCCGATATTCGGGCCTTCAGGTGTTTCAATAGGACAAATCCTGCCATAATGCGACTGGTGGATATCCCTGACTTCAAAACCTGCGCGTTCACGCGATAAACCTCCGGGGCCTAAAGCAGACAACCTGCGCTTATGAGTCATTTCCGCCAAAGGATTTATCTGGTCCATAAATTGGGAGAGCTGGCTACGGGTAAAGAAATCGCGTATCTGGTTGGATAATAACTTTGAATTTATTAAATAATGCACGCTTATGCTGTCAAAATCACCCAGCAAGCTTAAACGCTCCCTTATTGAGCGCTCAATGCGGCTAAAGCCTATCCTTACCTGGTTCTGAACCAATTCTCCGACTGTCTTTATCCTGCGGTTGCCTAAATGGTCTATATCGTCAATTTTACCTTCACCTGATTTCAATTTAATCAGATATTCTATTACCTTAATAACTGTAGCAGAATCAAGGATTCTCTTCTCCAGAGAAACATCCATCCCTAATTTTCTGTTGAGGATAAACCTACCGGCTCTTTCCAGATCGTATCTGTTAGGATCAAAGAATAATCTGTAAAATAAACCTTCTGCCGCTTCTTTGGTCACGGGTTCCGTAGGCCGCATCTTGCGGTAGAAATCTAAATGCGCTTCTTCTTTATTCTTGGTATAATCTTTCTTTAAAGTATTGGTTATCTCCGGGTACTCTTTCCCAAATGCCGCAATGATTTCCTGGTCTGTAGAAAAACCGAGTATCCTTAACAGCTGGGTAGCGGGGAAATTCCTTCTCCTGTCAACATATGCCAATATGGTTTCTGATAAATCATATTTAAACTCAAGCCATGCCCCGCGGTAAGGGACAATACGGCCATAAAATATCTTCTTGCCTGTAGGATGGCTCTCTTCTTCAAAAGATACACCCGGAGAGCGTTGCAACTGGCTTACTACCACTCTTTCGTCACCGTTGATAATAAACGTCCCGGTCTTGGTCATTAATGGTATTTCGCCGAAATAGGCATCCTGCTCTTTGATTTCTTTGGGTGTGATTAACCTGAATTTTACTTTAAGGGGGGCGGCAAAGGTAAGGGAACGTCTTATGGACTCCGTAATATCATACTTGGGCTTACCTAAAGAATAGCTGATAAACTCAAGCCTTACCGTACGGGTCGGATTCTCTATGGGGAATATATCAAGGAACACTTCCTGCAGCCCCTGATGTTTCCTATCCTGCCAGGGAATATCCATCTGCAGGAATTCCTCGTAAGACTCCAGCTGTATATCTAAAAGGTTAGGTAAATCGTAAACGTCTTTAAACCTTGCAAAATTTTTAGTTTTAGTAACACTCATGTTTTTTGCAAATCTCCAAAATTACGTTTATCTTATGACGGGCAACCCCCGCCCGGGGAAAACTTTATTATTGTGTTATTTTAATTCAACTGTAGCGCCGGCAGCTTCAAGCTTCTTCTTCATCTCTTCAGCTTCTTCCTTGGGCACGCCTTCTTTAACAGGTTTAGGTGCCGCGTCTACCAAATCCTTGGCTTCCTTTAAACCCAGGCTTGTCATTGTCCTTACTTCTTTTATGACTGCTATTTTATTAGCACCTGCGCTGGCCAAAACCACTGTAAAAGCGCTCTTCTCTTCAGCTGCAGGCGCAGCACCAGCTGCCGCTCCTCCTGCTGCCGGAGCAGCCATCATAGGCATAGCTGAAACACCGAATTTCTCCTCAAGGGCTTTTACCAAATCTGCAAGCTCCAATACAGACATGCCCTCTATGGATTTTATTAATTCGTCCAATTTTTCGTTAGCCATTTTTCCTCCCTTTTCCCTTTTTAATTAGGTTGTTTTTTTATTCTTTATCTGGTCAATGCAGTAAATAAACTTTGTCAGCGTTTGTTTTAATACGTAAACCAATCCTGTTATCGGTGAATTTAAAGCCATTACAACCTGGCCCCTTAAAACTTCCTTGGTAGGAAGCTTGGCCATAGCCACAATATCTTTGGTTTCCAGTAATCTATTTTCTAAAAAGCCGCATTCCAGTTTTAAATTCTCATGGTCGCGATAAAAAGTGTATAACGCGCGCGACGTCTCTACGGGTTCTCCCTTGGCGAATACCAAACCGCAGGGCCCGTCTACAAACTTAACCATCTCCTCAAGCTTCATTTCTTTTAAAGCACGCCTTGCGACGCTGTTCTTTGCTACAAAAAGGTTGGCTTTTGAATCTTTCAGCGACTGCCTAAGGGCGGTTAAATCAGGGCTTGATAATTTAGAATACTTTATAATAAATACGCTGTCGGAAGCTTTTAATTCCTTTTTTATATTATCTTCCAGGGTTTCCCTGAATAATGAGCCAAGTTTTTTCATTTTTAAGCTGAAAGTTTCAACCCGCAGTTCATGGTTGATGATATAAAAGCGCTTTTTATAAACTTGCCTTTAACCGATGCCGGCTTTGCCTCATTTATCATTTCAATTACACGGAAGGCATTTTCGTATATTTTGTCTTCCGTAAAAGAAATTTTCCCGACAGACAAATGTATGCCGCCCTGTTTATCCACGCGGAATTCAACTTTACCTTTACGCACATCTTCAATTGCTTTCACGACATCATTAGTTACTGTGCCTGTCTTTGGGCTGGGCATAAGGCCGCGGGGGCCGAGAACCTTGCCAAGCTTGCTCAAATCTTTCATCATGTCCGGGGTCGCGATAGCGCAATCAAAATCCAGGAACCCGCCGGAAACTTTATCTATAAGGTCATTACCGCCTACGTAATCGGCGTTTGCTTCCTTGGCTAATTTCTCGCTTTCACCTTTACAAAAAACAGCTACCCTTACTTTTTTGCCTGTGCCGTGCGGCAGCACCACGGTACCGCGCACCATCTGGTCGGATTTTTTAGGGTCAACATTAAGGCTGAAATGCAGGTCAACGGATGAATCAAACTTAGGCGGCTTCATTTTCTTTAAAACAGCTACTGCCTCTTTAAGCTGGTACATCTTTTCCCTGTCAATTTCTTTCTCGGATTCTTTATAACGTTTGCTATGTGTCTTCATAAAATCTTAACCCTCTACGACTATACCCATACTTCTGGCTGTGCCTGTTATAACTTTAACCGCCTGTTCCATATCGGTGGTATTCAGGTCTTTTGCTTTTTGTTTCGCAATCTCTTCAACCTGTTTCCTTGTTATCTTACCTATAATCTCTTTGCCGCTTGTGCCTGATGCCTTAGCCAGGTTTGCCGCGCGCTTGATAAGGACTGATGACGGAGGGCTTTTAATAATAAAACTGAAGGTCCGGTCATCGTGAACGCTTATAACTACAGGTAAAATTAAACCCTCTCTGCCCTTGGTCTGGTCATTAAACTGTTTGCAGAACTGCATAATATTCACGCCGTGCTGGCCTAAAGCAGGGCCAACCGGAGGAGCAGGGTTTGCCTGAGCTCCCGGGACATGTAATTTAATCTGTGCGACTACTTTTTTTGCCATATTTTATATTTTTTCAACCTGCCAATATTCTAATTCTACGGGCGTTGACCTGCCAAAAATGGAAACACTGACTTTTAACTTGCCTCTTTCGGGGTGCACTTCTTCAATAGTACCGTTAAAATTCATAAACGGGCCGTCATTTACCCTGACCTGTTCGCCTCTTTCAAAAACTATCTTAGGGCTAGGTTTAACCTGGGTATCCTGCGTCCGTTTTAAAATATTATCTACTTCGGTTTGTGACAAAGGTTGGGGTTTCTTGCCCGGGCCGATAAAACCGGTTACGCCGGGAGTTGTTTTAATATGAAAATATGCTTCTTCGCTTAATTCCATCTCTACGAGAAGATATCCCGGGAAAAACTTTCTTTCTGATATCTTCTTCTTGCCCGAGCGTATCTCGGAAATCTGTTCGGTCGGGATAACGACACTGCTTATTGCTTCCTGCAAACCTTCTGATTTGATTTTATTCTCTAAAGCAGTTTTTACTTTATCCTCTAATCCGGTTTGTGTATGAACAACGTACCAATTTTTCATTTAAATATCACTCTCAATATTCCCGAAAGAAAAATATCAATTGCTCCTATAAAAACCGCCATTATAAATGTTACCGTGATAACTACTACCGTGGAACCTAATAATTCCTTACGGGTTGACCACGATACCTTGCTTAATTCCAGCTTAACTTCTTTTAAAAAATCTGTTATTTTTTTAAATATTTTCATAAAAAACTAAAACCGCATTTACTGCCTGTGAAAGGCCCGACTTCAACAGGAGCGGCAGGAGTCGAACCTGCAGTAACGGTTTTGGAGACCGTTGGTTTGCCATTAACCGACGCTCCTATTTATACGTACCGTTGTCTAATCTTGCCTTATTATCAAAAAGCCTTGCGTTATCTACCCCTTATTTTATTTCCTTATGCGGGGTATGTTTATAACAAAACCTACAGAACTTCTTTATCTCTAATTTATCCTGATGCAGCTTTTTATTTTTCTTAGTAGTATAGTTTCTGTTTTTACAGACCGTACACTCTAAAGTGATTATTTCACGCATTGTTTTCTTCTTTAAAAGCTGGAGACGGGAATTGAACCCGTGACCCCGTCCTTACCAAGGACGTGCTCTACCAACTGAGCTACTCCAGCGATATGTTAACTCTCGTCTTTGGTTAAGGCCTCCCAGCGCGAATTTAGCGTCGGGGTTTACGCTCATTAATGTCCCAAAATAAAACTTTTAGAGTAAAAAAACCGACCCACTAAAGAATTTTATTAAATTCTTTGTAAGTATACTTTCCTGTCTATTATATAGAAAATACTGAAAAGTTACTTTGGGATTTTCGTAAAGAGTAGAGTATATATTAAGTTTTAGTTTTTGTCAACCTTTTTTTTACTTTTTTTTATGCCTTATCGGCAAGGCGGGCAAAATCTATCAGGTTGAGGCGTTCAGGGCGGACATTACTATCAATGTTATTTTCTCTAAAAAACTCCCGGAGCTTGTCCGGGCTGATTATGCCTTCAAGGCTGTTTCTTAAAGTCTTTCTTCTTTTATTAAAACCGGCCCTGATAACCTTAAAGAATAGCTCTTCGTCTTTAACCTTAACAGGCGCGGACTCTCTGATCTTAAGTTCAAGCAGGCAGGAGTCCACTTTAGGCGCGGGAGTAAAACTGTTTTTCTTAACCACAAATAATATCTTTGGAATACTATAATAATTAACAAAACAACTAAAAGAACCGTATTCTTTTGAACCGGCAACGGCGGCAATTCTTTTCGCGAATTCCTTTTGGACCATAAGAAAAACAGTTTTAATCTTCTGCCTGTGTTTAAAAAGATATTCAATAATCGGTGTCGTAATATAATAAGGTATATTGCCGACAACCTTTATCTTATTTTTAACCCCTTTAAAACTGGCATTAAAATCAAGTTTCATTATATCCTCGTTAATTATTTCTACATTAGAAAGCCCATTGGTGTTTTCCCGCAGCACCTTGCATAGCTGGCTGTCTATTTCAACGGCATAAACAAAACCGGCGTTACCGGCGATTAGTTTTGTTATTTCCCCGTATCCCGCCCCTATCTCTAATACCCGGTCAGAAGTTTCCAGGCAATAGGCTGCAATTATTTTTCTTTGTATGTTCTTATCGGTAAGAAAATTCTGGCCTAGGCTTTTTTTTGGTTTAATGCGCATCTTGCGGCAAGTGTTATTGCTTCAATTAATGAAGCAGGATTTGCTAAATCAGGATTTGCGGCAATATCAAAAGCAGTCCCATGCAAAGGGGACGTCCTTATAAACGGCAAGCCTATAGTAAGGTTTACCCCTGTATAAGCGCCCAGGACCTTTAAAGGGATTAATGCCTGGTCGTGGTACATTACAATTAAACAATCATATTTGCCTTGCGCTGTCTTTAAAGCTGCTACATCTGCCGGGAGCGGCCCATCAATATTTTTGGCAATTTTCTTAAGGCGCTTTAACGCGGGCTTAATGATTATATTTTCTTCATTCCCTAAAATCCCGTTATCGGAGGCATGCGGATTTAAGCCGCAGACGGCAATCCCTGGATTATTAATCAAAAATATTTCCTTTAGCGCGCGGCGCGTCAAAGAAATTGTCCTGTATATTTTATCTTCCGTAAGGCTGGAAGGCACATCTTTTAAAGGAATATGGCGCGTTACAAGGCTCACTTTTATCTTTTTATTCAACAACATCATTACAAAATACTTTGTGCCTGTGCGCTTAGCAAGATATTCGGTATGGCCCGAGAAATTATTATATCCTGCCAGGTTTATCGCTTCTTTAGATACAGGGCAGGTAACCAGGCAATCTATCTGGTTATTTTTTATTAACAAGAGCCCCTTTTCCAGGTATTCCATTGATGCCCTGCCGTATTCCGCCTTAATTTCTCCGGGCTTAAAACTTTTATGGTTGATATTGTTCAAATCCACAAACTTGAAATTCCTGCTTGCCGGCCCATGCATATTGCTTCTTTCAAAAACCCACCTGTCTCCTATAATTACAAAATCAGCTAAATTTTTAAGCCTGGCTAAAGATTTGCGTATAATCGCCGGCCCTATGCCTGCGGGGTCTCCCATAGTAATACCTACTATGGCCTTATGTTTTACTTTCTTGTGCATTTTTAATTTTATAGGATTTTTATGTATGATTGGGCCTTAAGCTTATCCAGCCATTTTGTTAACGCCTCCTGCATCTTCTTATTGTACAACATGGCCTGGATATCGTTCTGGACTTCGATCAAGTTTTGTTGGCGGGGAGGTATTACGCTATTGAGCCTGAAAATATAATAACTGTTTTCAATCTTGATAGGGTTGGAAACCTGGTCTATTTTTAATCTAAACAGAACCTCTTCTATATCCTTTCTTAATTGGCCGCCCCTGACGCTCCTGAAAGTATCTATCATTATAGAGTATTTATTTCCTATGTCTTCTAATGTCTGCCCGTCTTTATATTGTTTAGTTACTTCGTTGGCCAGGCTTTCGCTATTAAGGGCCATAGATTGAAATTCCCACTGCTCAGGCAAAACAAAGAGTTTGGTGTTCGCCTGATAAAAATCAGTAATCTCTGCGGGTTTAATTATAATCTTGCTTCTTATTTCTTTATCTATAACAGCATACATAAGGGTCTGCTCTCTGATTCTTGCCTCTATATCTGCCTCTACCATGCCTTGTTTAGCTATGGCTCCCTGGAATTCGGTGTAAGAGGAGTAATGGTTTTTTATCTCATCTATCTTTTCTTTAATCCTGTCGGGGTTAAGCTGGATATTCTCTCTTTTAGCTTCCTGTAAAATGAGCCGGTCCTCAATCAGCTTATCCAAGAGGTCCAATTTCATAGATTCTATTTTGTCTTCCAGCTGCTTGCCCTGATATTGGGCTGATAGCTGGATACGGGTAAAATTAACAAAATCATTCAGATCCTTCTGCGTGATTATATCTTTATTCACTATGGCAATGATTTTGTCCTCGGCGAATAATAGCGGATAACGCACGGCGCATAGCGTATAGAAAGTAAAAAATAACAGTGAAAGTGCAGCTATTCTTAACAGCTTTAACCGGTTACCAGTTATTTTATGCATTGAGAACACCTGCCTTTTTAAAGTTACCTACTGCTTCTCTAAGTAGCCTGCAATATAAATCAAAACCTACTGCCGCGATAAAACCATGCTGCTGTACTCCTAAAAGGTTTCCTGCGCCCCTGATTTCAAGGTCTTCCATCGCGATTTTAAAACCTGCTCCCAGCCCAGAGTACTCCTGGATTGCCTCAAGCTTCCTCCTTGCATCAGTATCCAGGGCCTCTTTTTTGGAAACCATATAGTAGGCATAGGCAGGCTTATTGAACCTGCCCACCCTTCCGCGCAGCTGATGCAAATCAGACAATCCGAAATGATGCGCGTTGTTAACGATGATTGTATTGGCATTCGGCACATCAATACCTGATTGTATAATCATCGTACAAACCAGGATATCTATTTTTGCTTGCAGGAAATCAAGCATTACTTTTTCCAGGATATGGGTAGGCGTTTGGCCGTGCGCTACGGCAATCCTGGTATCGGCAGGCAGGCGACTGGCAATCTTTTCTTTTACTTTTTCTATATCACGGATACGGTTATGTACAAAATAAACCTGGCCTTTCCTGCCCAATTCCCTCAGGATTGCCTGCCGGATTAAATCTTCATCATATTCTACCACAACCGTCTTTATAGGCAACCTATTTTGCACGGGAGTATTAATTACTGAAAGGTCTTTTGCGCCCATTAAGCTCATATATAAAGTCCTCGGGATTGGCGTGGCAGTCAAAGTAAGCACATCAGAAGCCAGCCTCAAGGCCTTCAGCTTTTCTTTGGCCCTTACGCCGAAACGCTGCTCTTCATCTATAATCACAAGCCCCAAATCTTTAAATTTTACATCATCCGATAACAATCTATGCGTGCCGATTACTATATCTACTCCTGCGGCGGCTATGTCATCAACGATTTTCTTCTGCTGGCCCTTCGTTTTAAAACGCGAAAGCATCTGGATGTTTACGGGAAAATTCTCCAGGCGCCGGCTAAAATTCTGATAATGCTGCTCGGCTAAAATTGTTGTCGGGACAAGATATGCCACCTGCTTGTTATTCATCAACGCTTTAAAAGCGGCGCGCATCGCAACTTCGGTCTTACCATAACCCACATCGCCGCATAGAAGCCTGTCCATGGGTTTAGGCGATTCCATATCGGCTTTCACTTCTTCAGTAGCTTTTATCTGGCCTTCAGTCTCCGTGTAAGGGAATGTGGCCTCAAATTCTTTCTGCCAATCCGTATCCTTAGAATACGCAAATCCTGATACGCTTAAACGCATCGCCTGTAAAGATAAAAGTTCCCATGCAAGTTTCTGTATTCCTTTTCTTGTTTTATCTTTTGTCCTCTGCCACTCTTTACTGCCTAAACGGTAAAGCTTAGGCCTTCTGACATGAAAAGCAATATATTTCTGCACTAAGTTCATCTGGTCAACCGAAACATACAATTTTTCCTGCTTGTCGTATTCAATAACCAAATGGTCTTTATATTTATCGCCGACTTTTATTTTATCTAACCCCAGGAACCTGCCTATACCATGCTCATTATGCACTACATAATCACCGGCATTCAAATCCACAAAATTTTCTATCGGCAAGTCTTCGCTAAAAGAAGCCGCCTTAAGCGGATGGGTTTTTTTGACCGGCAGGATAATTACCATATTATGCTGCCATAGAGGCGCGCCATCCTTTGGATTGAATGTTTTGATGGAAGCGACCTGGTTCATATTTAATTCTACGCGTATGGGAAGCTCAAAAGCAAAAGGAAACACATCTAGTATTTCTCCTCTGCGGGCAAAATCCCCCTCTTCCGAAACAGCATCCTGCCGCTTATAGCCAAAATCAACCAGGGCCGCCAAAATATCCTCTAAATCAACAGCGCCGTTTATATATAGTTTTAGGGATTTAAACATTTTTAAGGATTAAAAAATAAAAAACCGCAAAGGAGCAAAAAACAATTTTGCGCCTTTGCGGTATAATTGCGCGTTCACCAT